>CAZKPL010000019.1:0-40520 GCA_964554625.1 uncultured Nitrosomonas sp.
CTAAAGATATTTTTCTCTTTTTAGAATATAAAGATTGAGTAGATTGAATATTTCCGATATTAAATCTGTATCGATAGTCATAGTTAACTACAATGCCGGCAGCTTGCTTACGGATTGCCTTCAAGCGGCACTAGAGGAAGCCCCGCACGTGATCGTGGTCGACAATGCTTCCTCCGATTCAAGTCTGGTTGAGCTAGAAAAAAGGTTTCCAGCGGAGCATCGTTTGCAAATTATTCGTCTCGATAAAAATGTGGGATTTGCTGCGGGTTGTAATATTGGCCTGAAAGCAGCCACAACACCCTTTATCTTGTTTTTGAATCCGGACTGTATGTTGACGCCCGGCGCTGTGGCGCGCCTGATGCAAGTGATGGAGGCAGGTAGTCGGGTGGGTATGGTCGGTGGGCAGTTACTCAATTCAGATGGAAGCGAGCAAGGAGGTGGCCGGCGCGCAATTCCGACTCCCTGGCGTTCACTGGTGCGGGCAATAGGACTGCATCGCTTGGCTAAATATTGGCCACGCCTTTTTTTTGATTTTCATTTACATCATCAGCCGTTGCCGGAGAAACCGATGGAAGTCGAAGCGATCTCGGGTGCGTTAATGCTGGTGCGCCGGGAAGCCATCGAAGAGGTTGGTACCTGGGATGAGGGTTATTTTCTTCACTGTGAAGATCTGGACTGGTGCATGCGTTTTCGACAGAAAGGCTGGAAGATATTATTTGTCCCGGAAGTGCAGGTATTGCACCACAAGGGTGTATGCAGTCAAGCTCGCCCTATTTTTGTTGCGTGGCATAAACACCGAGGGATGGCGCGGTTTTACCAGAAATTCTTTCGCGATCAATATCCTGGTATATTGATGTGGCTCGTTACTATAGGCATATGGGCACGTTTTGGAGCAGTTGTGGTCTTTCACACCATCAGCTATCTTGGCAGTCTATCGGGATTACGACGTGGCTGACCGGTGCATGGGGGTATTTGGCGCGACCAGCCCCGTTGGAAAGTACGTATTATCGTTGTTGGCGCAGCATGGCTGGCAGGCCGTGGCATTTTCCCGCCAGCGGGTTGAAGCGGAAACCGTGCCGCAGAACCCGGCCGTGACCTGGTATCAGCCAGAGCATGGATTCTCTATGGAGAAGAGTGATAAAAAAATAACCTCATGGTTATATTTGGCACCGATCTGGACATTACCGGGTTACTTTGATTTTCTGGCAGCACAAGGAGCGCGGCGGATTGTGGCATTATCTTCAACAAGCATCTTTACCAAAGATGCTTCTTCTGACAGTGAGGAAAAAAAAGTGGCGCAATACCTCGCTGAAGGAGAAGCAAATTTGCGCGCATGGGCTGAGCAGCGTGGCGTCACATGGATTATTCTGCGCCCGACACTTATTTACGGACAAGGCCGTGATAAGAATATTACTGAAATAGTTCGATTTATTCGTCGCTTTAAATTTTTTCCCTTACTTGGGGAAGCGCAAGGCTTGCGTCAGCCGGTTCATGTAGAAGATGTTGCCGCTGCTTGCATTGCAGCGTTTTTAGCAGGCAATGTAGCCAATCGGGCTTATAATATCAGCGGCGGGGAGATAGTTAGTTATCGTGAAATGATCAAACGGGTCTTCAAGGTATTGGATCAGCCGGCCTATTTGTTAACGATACCTCACTGGACCTTTCGATTAGCGGTCAATATATTACGGCAATTACCCCGTTACCGTCACTGGACAGTAGCGATGGCCGAGCGCATGAATCGTGATCTGGTCTTTGATTGTTCGGAGGCATCGCGTGATTTCGGCTATACATCCAGGCCATTTCTGTTGATGGAAGAGGATCTGCCTTGATGAACTGATATAGAAAAATATTTTCTTCTAGAGCGAGAAGCATTACACATAACCTATAACTTCTTTGCTATAAAAAAGTAAACTTGATTTTATAGTCAAGCCAAGTAATATTCCGCAACGGTTAGATTTTTACATGACAGGGCAACTGATTTTTCTGGCATATTGGGTATCCCGGAGATTCTGTTGCGCATTAACACTTTTTAGATGAAAGCGAAAAATACGCCTCACAACGAAATTGCAGAAATATTAATCAGTTTTAGGCGCGCATTCCGTACTGTTGGTGTTTTCAGCGCAGTCATTAATTTGCTGATGCTGATGCCGGCTTTGTACATGCTGCAGCTCTATGACAGCGTATTGACAAGCCGCAATGAAATGACCTTGTTGATGCTGACGTTGATCATGCTGGGCGCTTATGTATTCATGGGCGCCCTGGAGTATGTTCGCAGCTTTGTTTTGATACGGGTGGGTGCGCAGTTTGATCTGAAAATGAACAAACGTGTGTATACCGCAGCTTTCGAGCAAAGTTTGCGGCAAGGCAATAGTAATGCGGGCCAGTCTCTGCAAGATTTGACTAATCTACGCCAATTTCTGACGGGCAATGCCCTGTTTGCTTTTTTTGACGCGCCTTGGTTTCCGATTTATCTACTGGTCATTTTTCTGTTTAATGTCTGGCTGGGTGTGTTTGCTTTGTTGGGCACGGTAGCCTTGGTGTTGCTTGCCTATATCAACGAAAAAGTATCACATAAGCCGCTTGCTGAGGCCAATGCCATGGCCGTAGCGTCGACGACGCTGGCCACCAATAATTTGCGTAATGCTGAAGTGATCGAAGCAATGGGCATGTTGCCCAATTTGCAGGCACGTTGGTATCAGCTCCATGGTAAGTTTCTGAATTTACAGGCGGAGGCCAGCGAAAAATCGGGTGTGGTCAGTGCGCTTAGCAAAGCGACCTCGGTCGCATTGCAATCACTGATGCTGGGACTGGGTGCCCTGCTGGTCCTCGATGACAGTATTTCTCCCGGCATGATGATTGCGGGCTCAATTTTGCTGGGCAAGGCAATTGGTCCGGTACAGTTGCTGATCAGTGTTTGGCGGCAATTTGGAAATACTCGCAGTGCCTATGAGCGGTTGACAAAATTACTCGAAGAAAATCCTGACCGTCAGCCTGGCATGGCCTTGCCCAAACCGAAGGGCATCGTGTCGGTTGAAAATGTCATCGCAGCCCCGCCAGGCACAAAAGTACCCGTTATCAAGGGACTGACATTTGCTATTGCGGCTGGGGAAGTATTGGGCGTCATTGGGCCCAGCGGTTCGGGCAAATCTACGCTTGCACGCTTGCTGGTTGGGGTATGGCCTGCTACCGCGGGTAAGGTGCGACTTGATGGCGCAGATGTATATCAGTGGAATAAAGATGAGCTGGGACCCCACATTGGTTATTTGCCTCAGGATATCGAGCTGTTCGCTGGCACCATTAGTGAAAATATCGCGCGTTTTGGTGAGATTGACTCTGAAAAGGTGATTCTGGCCGCTAAGCGAGCAGGGGTTCATGAAATGATTCTGAACATGCCTAAAGGCTATGATACGCTGCTGGGAGATGGCGGTGGTGGCCTTTCCGGCGGACAGAAGCAGCGCATTGGTCTGGCGCGCGCCTTGTATGGGGATCCCTCTCTGATTGTGCTGGATGAACCCAATTCCAATCTGGATGATGTGGGTGAACAGGCTTTATTGGCGGCAATTGTTGATTTGCGCAAACGGGGTAAAACGATCGTAGTGATCACCCATCGCACTAGTATTATTGCTGGAACCAACAAGCTGCTGTTATTGCGCGAAGGCGTGCTTCAGATGTTTGGGCCAACTAATCAAGTTCTGGCTGAATTAGGCAAACAACAGCAGCAGGCGCAACAAGCGCTGTTAGCACAACGGCAGGCTAAGGAACAAACTGCTTGATCGGTGGTGAATTCACTCACAATGAGGAGATTCCGGCTTGGCATCATTCACATGACGGGCTAACAGAGAGGTATACAAAGCCGCCATGTATGTTTAATGACTTTCTTAAGTACGTAACCGCGCAGGAATAGAATAGAAATATATGAAGCTCATAAGTCAAAAAGATTCGGCAATGACTGAAGCTGCGGCTATAGATGCCGCACATTCAGTCCAGACGGATGAGACAACCCATGCTCGTCTAGGCTGGTGGATCGTTCTGGTTGGTGTCGGTGGCTTTTTGCTATGGGCAACCTTTGCACCATTGGACAAAGGGGTGCCGCTATCCGGATCGGTGATGGTGGCGACTAATCGTAAAGCAGTGCAACATCAAACGGGCGGCATTGTGGATGATATTCTGGTGAAAGAAGGAGATAAGGTCAAGGCTGGTCAGGTACTTGTGAAGATGAATGATATTCAGGTTAAGGCACAGGCGGAAATAACACGCGGCCAGCTCATTACTGCCAGAGCTGTCGAAGCGAGGCTGATCGCCGAGCGGGATAATAAACCTGATATTGATTTCCCTTCTTTTCTGTTTTCTTCAGCAGATGATTCCCGTGCTATCAGTAGTGTCGCGTTACAGAAACAGCTGTTCATTTCCCGGCACGCGGTATTGAAGCATGAATTGGCCGCACTGGATGAAAATATTGCCGGCTTGAGCGCCCAGTTGCGCGGTTTGGAATTCTCTCGCGGGAGTAAGGAACAGCAACTGCAGTTTCTAAAAGAGCAGCTTGATAATATGAGGGAATTGGCACGAGAAGGCTATGTGCCGCGGAATCGTGTGCTCGAGCTAGAGCGTACGCACGCCCAGTTAAATGGCGACATATTTGCGGATACCGGCAATATCGGTCGTATCCAGCGGCAAATTTCAGAGCTTAATCTGCGCCGAATCCAGCGCCTGGAGGAGCATCAGAAAGAAGTTCGGCAACAATTGACGGATGTGCAGCGAGAAGCCGAAGTGCTCAATAGCCGGCTATTGGCGCAGGATTTTGAATTAGCTAACGTTTTGGTGAAAGCACCAGTTGATGGTATCGTGGTAGGGATAAATATCTTCACGCGAGGCGGCGTCATCGGACCGGGGTTTCGTATGATGGATATTGTTCCAACAGAAGATTTGCTGGTCATCGAAGGGCAAGTGCCGGTTCATCTTATTGACAAAGTGCATGCGGGTCTCGACGTGGATTTCATATTTACAGCCTTTAATCAAAATAAAATCCCGCGCATACCCGGGTTTGTGACGCATGTGTCGGCTGATCGCTTGGTCGATGAGCAAACGGGCATTCCTTATTACCAATTGAAAGCCAAGGTAACTCCGGAAGGTATGAAATCACTTATTGAATTCCAAATACGTGCCGGGATGCCCGTAGAAATTTTTGTAAAAACCGGCGAGCGTTCGCTGATGAATTACCTGTTAAAACCCATTCTCGATCGAATTCATACCTCGCTTGTGGAAGATTAACCGTGTCACTGCGCCTGCTTAAGCCATCCCTGTTATCCGTATTCGCTCTCGCCTTGCTGTGGCAGGCGGGGGGCGTTCAGGCAATAGGCTTATTAGAGGCCTATGAAGCCGCATTGGGGAATGACCCGACATTTCGCTCGGCTATTCATGAGAATGAAGCAGGTCAGCAAGCGATTGCGCTTGGCCGGGCGGGCCTGTTGCCAACCTTATCCGTTACTCATATGCAGGGGATGAGTCGGGGTACACAAAAAATTGATGATAATAATCGACTGACTCCCGATAAATCAGATCTCGATTTTAATAGCCAAGTGACGACGCTTACATTGCGGCAGCCGCTTTTGAACTTGGAAGCAGTGGCTGCTTACAATCAAGGCTATGCGCGGGCTAATTCCAGTCAAGCCAAATTTCTGGGCCAAAGCTATGAGCTTATGGTGCGATTGGTGGAAGCCTACGCCAAAACGCTGCTTGCTCAAGATCGCCTGAATCTTGCAAAGGCACAGAATAATGCGTTAGAAGAATTAAAGCGAGTCAATGAAAACATGCTGAAGCGAGGCGAAGGCACTCAGACGGATGTACTTGAGACGCAATCCAGACATGCTTTGTCAGAAGCCCAAGTGATTGAGACACAAGACGAACTGGATGTTGCCCGCTTAGCCTTAGAAAAAATAATAGGGCAAGAG
The DNA here is from genome assembly GCA_964554625.1 of uncultured Nitrosomonas sp. Classification (GTDB taxonomy): domain Bacteria; phylum Pseudomonadota; class Gammaproteobacteria; order Burkholderiales; family Nitrosomonadaceae; genus Nitrosomonas. Next base: position 5,949 of record CAZKPL010000019.1, read on the forward strand.
GTGGCGCAGCTTGATTCATTATCCGGCTCGTTTAAAGCACAACCGATTCATCCACCTGATTTTGAGAGTTGGCGAGAGATGGCGCTTGAGCGCAATGCTGAACTGGCGACCCAGCGGCATATTGTGACCTCCAGTCAACTTGAGGTGAAAAAAAGTCGTGCTGGTCATACTCCTCGCGTTGACTTGGTCGCGAGCTTTAACAAACAGAATTCTGCCTCTTTTATTGTGCCAAATCGCGATGCAACTTTTGCCAGTGTCGGGGTAGAAGTCAGCTTGCCTTTATATGCAGGCGGAAGAGTCGTTGCCACCACTAATCAGGCTCAAGCAAATCAAGCACGTGCTCAAGCTGATTTGGATGCAATGAGTGATAAAGTTCTTGTGGAATTGCGCAAACAATATCAGCTACTGCAAAGCAGTATTAAACGAATCGAATCACTGGAATTAGCGGTTGACTCAGCACTTCTGCTGGTGCAGGCCACCGAGAAAAGCATCCAGGGAGGCATACGTATCAATCTTGATTTGCTGGATGCGCAAAGGCAGCTTTTTTCCGCACAGGTTGATCTGGCGGAAGCACGATATAATTATCTGCTTGCCTATTTACGATTACGGCTAGTGGCGGGCACGCTGGTTCTCGATGACCTGGAAAAGGTTGCCACCTATTTCGTTACAAAAAATTAATCATCCCAGCCTTGCCAGTTTGGAGTCCATTGTTTATCAAGCGTTGCTCATTGCAAGCAGCGCCGCTTCGTAGCCGATCAGCACGATGTAGCCAAACAATATTAGATAGAGCAAATGCCTGACTTGGAGTTTTGCAGTCAGTTCGACATTATGATGAATAATGAGGAAGATCAGTGCCAGCGAAGAAAGCGTCAACTTGAAATGAACAAACTTTTCTGTGCTATTTTCAATCAAGCTTGCCATGAGGCCGTTAAGCTCCACCCCTCCTCTGGCTAGAATATTGAGCGTCAACAAAGCATCCATTGCGCTCAACAGAATGATTGCAATTGTGCATAGCACAAGATGGTTTGCATAAACATCAACATATGCAGGCCCCGCGCCCGAGCGTCGTTTGTGAACACGTCTTCCTTTTTTGATTCCCAACTGATAAGGGCAGAAAAAGGGTGTGGCTGACCGGCGATCCTGAGACCGCTGCTCGGTGGTGGTGCTCATATTAGTCATTATGCAGGTGCTCCTGAAAAAATGAACGCAAAACGATGCTCATTGCCATGAATGATTAAAACTGTAACAAAGTGATTTCCAGCAGCGATTATTTATTCAAGACCTAGTGATTCCAAGTGTACTGGTGTACAGGTATTGCAACGAACTGAATCGTTCTTCGACCCTATATGTGAAAATAAGGTTGACATCAATGCCCGTAACAGGTTGTAATACGCGGTTCTATTGAGTGAGTATTATCAATTAATTAAATTTATATATAAAAAATGAAACGCACATACCAACCATCTGTTATTCGCAGGAAACGTACACACGGCTTCCTTGTACGCATGAGAACCCGCGGTGGCGCGGCAGTCATTCGCGCGCGCAGGGCCAAAGGCCGGACGCGTTTGGGTGTCTAGAAGATGGCTAAGTAGCATAAAACAAGCGCCACCATCGAATGGTTAGGTGAGGAATTATTCACTATCTAAGAAACATCGGTTGCATAAAGCGACGGAGTTTCAGTCTATTATTCGTTTTAGGTGCGCGGTGAGTGGCGACTTTCTCCAGCTCTATGTGAAGCCGAGTAGTTTAGATTATCCCCGGCTGGGGTTGATCGTTGCAAAAAAGCTGGAGCGGCATGCAGTAAGGCGGAATCGATTGAAACGTTTGTTGAGAGAAGTATTTCGCATGCATCAGCAAGAACTGGATAAAATGGACTGTGTTTTTCGGCTACAGCGCTCATTAACTCAGATTGATTCCGTTCGTATTAGGCGGGAGGCCGAGACGCTGATACTTAGACTCAGGATGAAGCAATGTCGCGATTGATGATAGGTCTTATCAAGCTATATCAATACTGCATTAGTCCTTTTTTTCCACCTTCCTGTCGTTTTAGCCCAACTTGCTCAAGTTATGCAAGAGAGGCACTGATAAAATATGGGTTTATCAAAGGAACGATATTGAGCATAGGCCGTATTTTACGTTGTCATCCGTGGAATCGGGGTGGATACGACCCTGTCCCCTAAAGACCTTTTTTAAACAAGATTATCGCTATAACTCGTTTGGCCGGATCAAGATGGAAACAAAAAAAATTGTACTGATCATCATTTTTAGCACATCGTTGCTATTTCTTTGGAATTCCTGGATAAATGAGCGGGAGAGACTAGATAAATTGGCTGTTGACTCACCGGCCAGTACAGAAAATGTACCGTCTCAGCAGAGCCGTGATGCGCTCCCTGTTCCGGGCGATACGCTGATTTCTTCACACTCAGATAGCGCTCAGATGCCAGAGGTGGAAGATGCGGTATCAACGGTAATGCCACGCTTGCTGGCAACAGGCGAGCAAGTGAAGGTTGTTACTGATATGGTGGCAGCAGAGATTGATACCGTAGGCGGAGATCTGCGCCGCCTTGAATTACTCCACCATCCATCCAGTGAAAGTAAAAATATCCCTTATGCATTATTGCAAAGCCAGGCTTCTCGCATTAGCGTAGCGCAATCCGGATTGATTGGGGATGGGTTTCCTAATCATAAAACGGAATACAAGCTGGATTCGAATACGCATAGCTATAACTTGGCGGCTGACCAGGACAAAGTGGTGGTTCGTCTTGTCGCCCCGGAAGTAAACGGCGTGCAGGTTGCTAAAATCTATACTTTCCATCGTGGAAGCTATGTCATCGACGTTCAATTTGAGGTAAAAAATCTTGGAGAAGCAACAGTTCGACCGTTTGCTTATTTCCAGATATTGCGCGATAACGTTGCGCCTGCTGGCGCGACCATGATGATTCCTACTTACCTGGGTGCTGCCATCTATACCGAGGAAGGGAAGTTTCAGAAAATACAGTTTTCTGATCTGGATAAAAATAAAGCGGATTATCCAAAAAATGCAGATAACGGCTGGATTGCCATGCTGGAGCATTATTTTGTTTCAGCTTGGCTTCCCGAGCAGAAAACCCCCCGGGAGTATTTTACAAAACGGATAAGTGAGAATCTGTATGCTGCGGGTGTGATCGCTCCGGTTGGCTCAATTGCGCCGGGTCAAACAGCGAGTGTGACGATGCCGCTCTATGAAGGACCACAGGAGCAGGATAAGCTTGCAGCATTAGCGCCAGGCCTTGAACTTACAGTCGATTATGGATGGCTTACGGTGATTGCAGTGCCATTATTTTGGCTGCTCTCGTTTTATCACGAGTGGGTTGGTAATTGGGGTATCGCCATCATTCTTCTCACGATGACGGTCAAAATTTTATTTTTTCCGTTGTCAGCGGCAGGTTATCGATCCATGGCAAGACTGCGTCTGGTGACGCCCAAGCTGCAACGTATTCAGGAGCAGTACAAAAGCGATCGCCAACAGATGCATCAGGCGATGATGCAGCTTTACAAAGATGAGAAAATCAATCCGATGGGCGGGTGTCTTCCTATCCTGGTCCAAATCCCCGTGTTCATCGCGCTATTCTGGACATTGCTGGCTGCCGTTGAGTTACGTTATGCGCCATTCGCAATGTGGATCACGGATTTGTCTTCTCCCGACCCTTACTACGTATTGCCTGTTCTCATGGGAATTTCAATGTTCATTCAACATAGATTGAACCCCAAACCAACCGATCCAATACAGGCAAAGGTCATGCAGATTATGCCACTCATGTTCAGCGCATTTTTCTTTTTCTTCCCAGCGGGTCTTGTCTTGTATTCATTGGTGAATAATGTGCTATCCATTCTTCAGCAGTGGCAAATAACACGGTTGTATGGACAGCCTGCCGAGGAAACAATCAGCAAAAAGAAAGTAAAAGAAAAAAGAAAACCTTAAATGTTGTTCTGTATCGGTGAGCATCTTTTGATTCATAGATGCTCACTAATATTTTTAGAGAAAAAACTTTCCTGTTACGGCGACTACGTCCTCAATTCTTTTAAATAGTAAGGCTTAGAATCTTACGCCCAAAAATCGTATGCAAAGCAATGACATCATTGCTGCCATCGCTACTCCACCCGGACGAGGTGGCATTGGAATCGTCCGGATTTCCGGTAGAAATCTGCAAACCATCGCTGAAGCCATCCTTAGTTCAATCCCTCCTCCGCGTATTGCGCATTTGAGTCATTTTCTTGATGAAAATGATCAATCGATCGATCAGGGGATTGCCATTTATTATCCTTCCCCTCATTCTTACACTGGCGAAGATGTGCTTGAATTACAAGGCCATGGTGGTCCAGCGGTAATCAATTTATTGCTATCCCGCTGCCTTCATTTGGGTGCCAGATTGGCTGAACCAGGCGAATTTACCCTGCGCGCCTTTCTCAACAATAAACTCGATTTGATACAGGCTGAAAGCGTGGCGGATCTGATCGACGCGAGTACAACAGGCGCAGCACGCTGCGCCATGCGCTCCTTGCAAGGGGAGTTTTCTGCAACGATTCAGGCGCTGGTAAGTGCGTTGATCGATTTGCGGATGCTGGTCGAAGCCACTTTGGATTTTCCAGAGGAAGAAATCGATTTCCTGGAATCGGCGCGTGCGGCAACCCAATTACAGCATATCCGTAAAAAGCTGGAGGACGTCTTGCGTTCCTCCCGTCAAGGCAATCTATTACAAGAAGGGGCGAGCGTCGTGCTGGTAGGACAGCCTAATGTCGGTAAATCCAGTCTGATGAACCGCTTGGCGGGCGATGATATCGCCATTGTGACGGAAGTGCCCGGTACAACACGCGATACCATACAGCAATTAATTCAGATCGAGGGCATACCGCTGCACATTATTGATACCGCCGGCTTGAGAGAAACTACGGATATTGTTGAAAAAAGTGGTATTGCACGCACCCATGCAGCCATCAGGAAAGCAGATCTGGTACTGTTGCTGATCGACAGCCGTTATGGCCTGACTGATGCCGATCAGCAGGTACTGCAAAGCTTGCCGGCCAGGCTACCGCTGCTTACTGTCTCTAACAAGATCGACTTATTGAGTGAACCTGCCCGTATCGAGGAAGAGCCGGGCAAGCCCATGGTTTATCTTTCTGCTAGAACAGGTGCTGGCTTAGCGCTGCTGCGTGCAAAAATGCTCGAGATGATTGGCTGGCAGTCCAATATTGCAGGAGAAGGCATGTTTATGGCGCGGCAGCGGCATCTGCAGGCGCTGAGCAAAGCCAGAACACACCTTGACAATGCAGCCGCATGGGTGGAAAGTGGTGGGCAATTGGAGTTATTGGCGGAAGAATTACGGCTTGCCCAACTTGCATTGTCCTCGATTACCGGGGAGTTCACCGCAGATGATTTATTGGGTGAGATTTTTTCCAGATTTTGCATCGGGAAATGACAACATTTCCAATTTTTTCGGCAGAATAACGCCCCTACCCTATTCAGGTATCGGTTTGATCGCCTCACCGGTCAATATAAAGAAAAGGGTGTGTTCTAGTGTTCTAGATAAACGCGAGAAACGCAGGATCATTACTGCCCAGCGGGAATATCTGTTTGTAAGATAAAATTTTCATTGGAGATCATTATGTTACTCACAACCACCCCGAATATCGATGGCAAACGCATTACGAAATATTGCGGTATCGTTGCTGGTGAAGCAGTACTGGGTGCCAATGTGTTAAAGGATCTGTTTGCAGGAATCCGGGATTTTGTCGGCGGGCGTTCCGGGACCTACGAGAAAGAGCTTCAGCGCGCACGTGATATCGCCCTGGAAGAACTCCAGGAGCGCGCCCAGGCGCTTGGTGCAAACGCAGTGATTGGTATCGATATCGATTATGAGGTGCTCGGTAAGGAAAATGGCATGTTGATGGTTTCCGTTAGCGGGACTGCGGTTTTCGTTGAGAGCGTGTAAAAACCAAGTTTCGCTAGAGCTCACTGCGTTCTATCCCTGCTTTTGCACTGTTCGATTACCAGAGAATTCACCACTGACGATTACTGGGTGGAATTTTTTCTTACTTTCACATTCAAATATTTACATTCCATCGACGCAATGGAACGCTTTAATCGGCAGAGATAATCTGGTTCTTGATGGTTTGTTGCCGTTTTTGACTTTGAGTCAGTTCTTTACTTCTTTGCAGAAAGTTGCTTATTTTTCGTATATCCGTCTATGCGATCCATCTAAAAAATGGTGAGTTCGTTCCTGAAGGCATAAATTGGGTTATCAATATCAGGGAGAGGAAAAAGATGAAAAAGCTGATTGTTTTAGGTATTTTTGTTGGACTATTGTTACCCTTGACTCTCCATGCCCAAAGTATGGGCGTGTTCTGCTGGAGAATTAATCCTTTTTCCGATGTCTTATGTTTTGACATAACGAGTAAAGGATTTGCCTTTGAGCTTACGGGTACCCAAAAAACCTCCGCTTACGAATTTCCATCGCATGGCGCAGCTAATTTTAATCGGCTATCCGATAGATTTCATGTTGGATTTACTACTCATTTGAGCGGCGGGTTTCTCGGGCAGTTTTTTGTGTCTATGAACACGGAATCATTCAATGGTACTTGGACAGACATCACAGGGCGTTCTGGAAATTTTACTTTCTTAGGAGAAGGACCTCTAAATCCTGTGATATCAAGTAGTCAGGAGGGTGATTACTTGAGTCATATAGTTTCCCCATAATGCTGCTTTTTGAGTCTTTTTACCGCCAAGGTCGATGGAGGAATCTGTAGAGATCTTTGCAAAGCGTCTTTTAACGAGAAGACGGGGACGGTGGTGCATAAGCAAATGGAGAAGTGACGGCGTCGAACATTCACGCGGGAATTGAAGATTGAAGCAGTAAAACTAAAACGTGATCAGGATCTGACCAGATCAAAATAAGAAATCTCAAAAGATTAGTTTACGCAAAAAATTCAGACTGAGGCGTTACCATCTTTTGTCCACACGACCTAACGTATCAAGGTTTCACGCATTGCCAGATTCGCCTCAATCTCGCCTAACATACGCCAGGCAGGGCGGAGTTGCTGTCTGGCGGCCAAACGTAATTGGTCACCCATCTCGAAAACGCTATTTTGAGTGGCATTGCCATAGGTTGTGAGCACCTGAGCGCGCACAGGCTGTGAAAATTCAACCAGAGCGATATAAGTATCCCCAGAGGATGATTTGAATTTACCATCGCCTTCATCCGGCTCATAAACAATTTCACGGAAAACGCCTAATGCAGTGCCGGCACCGTTACCGGGCAAATCTATCCTGCCACGGCGCAGACGGGCGAGATCACCCCACGCCACATCGAGTGCACCTGCAGTTGCCTGCAACTCATCCACGGCATCCTGCAGCGCGAGGAGCGCTAGCGGCACATCCGCTAAACCACACGGAGTTGTCAGCGGTTGCGCCGGGTCAAAAGGCCGGGCATAAAAAAGACCGCCGACTAGCTGATCAGGAGTGAAGTCGTATGCGGGATCAGCAGCGGTGGCCTTGGCAATCGTTCTTTCCAGCCATTTCTCAAACCAGATGCCGAAAAGCCATGCCCCCCGGCTTTCTGCCAGATACTGCCGGTCCCATCGGTCCAATACATCGGCGGCCTGCAGTAGCAACCGGCTATCACTCCCATGTGCAGCAGCGATCAGGTCATCGAGTAATTGATCAGCAACCAGCGCATGTGTCGAATGCTTGGCCGCGATCAATTCCTCGTAACTCATCCGCCGGTGCGCATTCAGCATCTGCAATCCGCGCAGCTCGCGGCTATTGGTCACATCAGCCGCGATGTTAGGGGGATAAAGACTTTTGTCGAGAAAGGGCATCGTCATGTACCAGGGTGCGCCGTTGGAATTTTGCACCCAGCCACTGGCGGGATCAATCGCTTTGGGCAGCTCCGCATAAGAATATGTTCTGCTCCAGATCAGACTCGAATCATCCCCGGGGACAGGGGCTCGCCAGAATGCTGCATCACCTGTCATTCGCACGGGAATAATGCCATTGAAGGCAAGCATAATATGCTTGTCCGCATCCGCATAAACCACATTGAATAAGGGCAGATGCTGGCCCTGCAACACATTCTGGAATTCTTCCAGGTTACGCGCATGTCCCATTTCCCACCATTGCCGGTTCATGCCAGCCAGCAAGGGTGTTTCCAGCAGGGCAAAGCGTACCGCCAGCATTTGCTCATCTATCTCGATTACCGGCCCCTGCTTGGCCCGGCGGACGAGTAAAGACTCGCTCGCCATGCTGCCATCCTGCTGGCGGACTTGAATGATCTCTCTCGTGATATCAAAAGATTGTGCCAGCCCATCCAGCAAATAACCTTCATCCAGCGTAGCCCCTGCCCGCTTCAGTTGATAGAGATCGCAGCCATCCATAGTATTGACAGTGTGCGTCCAGCCCAGGCGATCGTTAAAAGCGATCTGTAAAACGGGTGAACCCACCAGCGCTGTGCCATAAAGATTCACATCTGGCAACAGAAAGTGGGATTCATAGAACGTCTCCAGTCCGTGCCAATCGAGATGCGGGTTGGTCAGTAACATGGCATTGCCGCTGGCTGAGTAGGAAGAACCCAGCGCCCAGCCATTCGAGGCAACCGGCTGATCAGAAAAGCCGAAGCCCGGCAATACCGCACCGCATTCGGAAGTGCCGGCAATAAAAACGGCCATCGCACGTGTGGTGTGCGCGATAACATCCTGCGGTGTCACCGGCAACACCGCCCTGACTGTATCGGAAATAGTCTCCGGATACTGGCGCGCAAACTCATTGATGCCGGACGCGAATGCATCCAGATTGGTGCGGAAGGCGGCGTCTTGTTCCAGATACCATTTTTCAGCCAGAGCAGGAATACCCAATATCCGCACCGACCGGTCTGCAGGCAGGTAACTTTCACCCAAAATTTCCGCGCCGCGTCCGCGTGCGACGGCGTAGAGCTTGAGCAGCAAATCCGCATGGCTTCGCATCTGCGCCCAGCCAAAAGCATAGAAGGCATCGCTGTCTTTGCGGGCAATGATATGCGGCACACCCCAGCTATCCCACAAAATTTCCGCGCTACCATGGACTTGCGCAGGCGGCGGAACAGGCTGGCAAGCACCCAACAATAGCACTGTCAATAGTATGCACCGCAATGCACGTGGCACGGATCGGCTTTTCATGTTGATTTCCTCAATTGGCGCTGATTGTCTGATGATGTGATGAAATCTGCCTATGCTTGTTGGTGAGGCGTTGGAAAGACAGGCTGGTTAAAGTGCGGCAGCGTGCTCAGCACGCAAGGCTTTTTTATCGATTTTGCCGACACTGGTTCTGGCGATGATTTCAACCAGTTTGAACTGCGTGAGCAGCGCGTGTTTTGAAATCGACCCGCACTCGATTAATGAGCGTATCTGGTCATGCGCAGCCGACTCATTAAACAAAGCTTTATCCACCACCAGCAATGCCAGCGGGCGCTCACCCCAGCGCTTATCCGGCACGCCGATCACGGCGGCTTCCTTGATGCCGGCAATCAAGGCCAATGCGTTTTCCAATTCCAGTGACGACACCCATTCACCGGCGACTTTGATGACGTCTTTCAGACGATCGGTAATGCGCAAATAGCCATGCCGGTCAATGGCGCCGATATCCTGCGTATGCAGATAACCGCCTTGCCAGAGCGCGGCACTGGCTTCAGGATGATCAAGATACCCCTGCGTCAGCCAGGGTGCGCGCACGACAATTTCACCGCTGCTGTGTCCATCAGGAGGCTGTGGGCGCATCATGCCGTCGACGATTTGCAAATCCACCAGCGGTATGGCGCGTCCGGCGCAGCATAAGGCAGTTAGCGCATCATCCGCTGCCGGATCTTGCGTGCTGCCGTGGGTATGCGATTGTGCCAGGGTCAAAATGGGAGCAGTTTCGGATAACCCATAGCCGGAGAAGCAATCAATCCCCATTTCCAGCGCCTGTTTAGCCAGCGCTTGCGGCAACGCTGATCCGCCAACGACGACCTTCCAGCCACGAAGATCCACGCCGGATGATTGCGCTGCGGTCAATATCATTCTCAATAAGGTGGGAACACCATGCGAGAAAGTGACGCGTTCTTCCCGAATCAGTTTCAGCAGCATATCAGGGGTATAGCGTCCTGGATAGACCTGCTTCAAACCCAGCAGCGTAGCGATATAAGGGATCCCCCAGGCATGCACATGAAACATTGGTGTCAGCGGCATGTAGACGTCTTCACTATGAAGCCGTTGCCGTGCTGCGGGCGCAGTTAATGCCATGCCTGCAGCAAGTGTGTGCAGCATCAGTTGCCTGTGCGTATAGTAAACACCTTTGGGTGCACCAGTGGTGCCGGTCGTATAGAAAACCGTCGCGCGCGTATTTTCGTCAAAATCGGCAAAGCCAGGATCATCATCAATCCGCTCTGCCAGCCAGCTCTCGTATTCATCAAAAAATTGCAAAGAAGTTGACGGCAGCGGCTTTCCATCCGTTATGACAATGAATTTTTGTATGGTGGATAATTCGGTACGGATGTTCTCGATTACCGGAATGAAATCGGCGTGCAGCAGCAGCATGGAAACACCCGAATGATTCAAGGTATAAGCAATCTGCGCCGGTGTCAGCTTGGTGTTGACCGTCATCATGACCGCACCATACATTGGTATGGCGAAATAGCATTCAAGATAGCGGTGGCTGTCGTGATCCATGACTGCGATCACCCCGCCACGGTGAAAACCAGAGGCTGCCAATGCCGCGCCAAATTGACCAATCCGCGCATATACCTCGCGGTAACTCAGGCGCAGTTGATCCCGGTAGACGATTTCCTGACCGGCGGCATTCGCCAGCGGCGTATGCCAGAGCTGTTTCAGCATTAGTGGAGATGATGTCATTTTTTATAAGATTTCAACTAGAGAATCCACGTATTGGTTTATGAACTTTCTTCCGGCCGGATACTTTCTTTAAAACAACGCAACTAACGGGCACCAGCAATAAAGTAACAAATGCTGAGAAAATTTGGCCAAACGCAAGCGTAATGACCATGGGCATGAGTTTCTCCGCGTCGGAGCTTTGCTCGCTGATAAGCGGCAGCAATCCCATAACAGTGGTTGCTGTGGTTAGAAATATTGCACGGAAGCGCGCCTTTCCCGCCGAAACTACCGCTTTATAAATCGATATATTTTTCTGGAGAATCTCATTGATTTTCGCAATCAATATCAGGCTATCGTTGATGGCGACCCCTCCTACGGCAAATAACGCTACATAAGATTCCAGCGATAAGGGAATTTTCAATAACAGGTGGCCCACTACCGAGCCGATAAAACCAAATGGAATGGCCAGCATAATGATCAGTGGTTGCGCATAGGAACGCAGCGGCACCGCCAGTAGCGCGTAAATTCCCAGCAAGGCCAACACGCCGTAACTCCATAGATCCGACATTGCTTTTTCTTGCTTCTGCCGGGTTTGACCCGGTTCTATCCTTAGCCCAGGATAGTGTGCTTCCAGTTCGGGGATCACATTTGTGCGCAAATCGGCAAGAATAGCTTCAGCATTGGCTTCTCCTTTAAAGATATCCGCGCTGATTAATTGAATTCGCTCCCGGTTCTGCCGGGTAATGCTGGCAAAACCCGGCGTATATTCAGCTTCTGCCACCGTGGCGAATGGAACAGTGCTGCCATTGGCCAGTCTGACCGGCATGCGATATAAATCATCCAGAGAACGGCGGTGCCCGGCAGGAAAGCGCAGCATCACCCTGACTTCATCCCGATCCAGAAAAAAGCGCTGTACCTCCAGTCCAAGAAAACCATGGCGCACTTGCTCACCTAAGCTATGCCTCGTCAACCCATAGAGCGCTGCTTCAGGCTTAAGTTTGAGGTGCAACTCGGGTTTGCCTGCCTGCATGGAACCCGTCACGCTGTGTACGCCAGCATAAGAAGAAAGCCTGGCTTTAAGAATTTCACCAACGGTGCTTTGTAGCGCAACGTCTGCGGCAATCAATTTCAATTCAATGGCTTTTGCAGAATGTGTGGTAGGCATACCCAGATCCCTTGGCCAGAAGGTCTGGAAAGACAGCGTCGCACCGGCAGGAAGCTCACCAAAACGCTCCTGCCATTGTCTTTTAATGCTATCCATCCGGGAACGGACACGTTCATCAATTGCTATTTCGATATCGACAAATCCGGAATTGTCGTCGCTAACAGCAATAATGTGCTGAAAACTATCCTTCAATTGAGTTGATGCGTCGATTCCAAGCTCTGTATTTAACTCGGCGCGCATCTCATTGGCAATGCGCTCCAGCCGCATTACCTGATAATCAACTTCCTCAAACGGGATGCCCGGCGGGAGCTGGAGAATGGCAAACAAATAATAGTCGTTTACGGGCGCTTCCATGACGCTGTGAATGCGTCCGGAAAAAACAAGCGCAGCGGTAATCAGTAAGATAATGGAAAACATTGAAAGCGTGATATAGCGGAACCGCAGCAGTACTTTCAGCAGCGGCGCATAGACACCGTCAATAAACCATTGCAATCCCCTATCAACCCGCTCCTGCACAGAGCCCATAGCAGCTGACCAGACACCGCGAGTTGCAGGTGAGGTAAAGCTGGCTGCCAGATGGGAAGGTAAAATCAGAAGCGCTTCCAGCATGGAAAACGCCAAAGTTACAATGATCACCAGAGATATGTTGTACATCAGGTAGCCGCTGAGCCCCGGCAGAAAAAGGCCGGGAATAAAAGCAATCATGGTCGACAACACCATCAACACCACTAATGGCGCCACTTCAAGCGTTCCGCTGATTGCGCCTGCTAAACCGGGACGTCCTCGCTGCTGATGCGTGTAAATATTCTCGCCTACCACAATCGCGTCATCCGCCAAGACGCCCAGGATGAGAATCAGAGCGGCAATCGAATAGGTATTGAGAGAGATTCCCAGCATCGGCATCAGCCAGAGTGCTCCCAACAGGGATATCAAAATACCACTGCTCACCCATAACGCCAGATAAAACCGCATGGTAAACATCAGTACCAGAAAGACCAGAATGAAGCCTGATACTGCGTTTTCCCATAACATGGCCATATTATGTTTATAGTATTTTGACCAGTCATCCCAGGTCGAAATGCCAATGCCATCAGGCAAGCCAGGGCGGAATGCTTCAATGATCTCATTGACTGCTTCGACCGTTGTCACAATCCGGTCTTTTGACATCACGAAGAGTTGCGCAGCCGGCTTGCCATCGATTCTTGCCAGGAAATCCCTTTCACTCACCGTTTCATGAATCTGCGCAATATCACCAAGCAGCAGGTGCGCGCCATACGGTTCAGACCGCAGATTGATTGCAGCATAATCAGCCACAGACATGGCCTGATTTTTACTTCGCAGCAGCAGTTTGCCATCGGCTTTTTTAAGTTCTCCCGCCGGAATATTATTGGATGCGACCCGAATAGCCTCGGCAATTTCCTCAAAAGTCAGGGCATAGCGGCGTAAATCGGATTCTGTGATTTCAATCGATATTTCATAGGGAGGCTGCGGCCAGGGCGTCAGTAATCCGATATCCGGGTGCTTGCTCAGCATGGCCTGCAATCGATCGCGTTGACGCATCAGAGCCAGCATACCGACTTCACCGTGCACCATGATGGTTACCGCAGATGTGCCAATTTTCATTTCCTGAATTCTTAGCTTCTCGGCTCCTTTCGGGAAAGACGTCATGCGATCCATTCTGGCCTGCACGGCAGACTGGAAACGTGTTGAATCCATCGCAGGGTCAAACTCTACGATGATCTCGCATGCCGCCTGATTGGCGATGGCATTGATATGCCGGATGCCTTCCAGATCATGGATGGCTTCCTCGACCGGGATACATAACGCTAGCTCCACTTCCGCAGGGCCGGCGCCAGGGTACGCAATTTCGATTTTCAGTTGATTTTGTGGCGCAGGGGGAACAGTGTGGCGCTTGGCTACGGTTAGCCCCATCAGTCCACCTGCGATAATAATCAGCATGAGAAAATTGGCGGCAATCGGGTTCCGGGCAAACCAGATGATCAGTTTCATGGAGCAAGCTCAGTGGAGATAACTTCTACTCCTTCAACCGGATGATGCAGACCGGACACGAACACCTGCTCTCCTGTCTTTAATCCTGTTTTAATGATCACTTGCTCGCGTTCTCTCCTGAGCACTTCCACGGCGCGGAAACGCAACCGCTGCTCCTGATCAACGATCACGACTTGATCATTGTTGCGTAATGCACTGGCTGGCAGAATAACCAAATCATCGAACCAGCGTCCTTCAATGCGGGCTTCTACATACAAACCTAACGGTAAACTGGCAGCGGACGATTTTGTGCCAGATGAGGCAGATTTTTTTGTGCCAAGACCGAATGGATCCGGAATCTGCGCAACCAGTATTACCATACCGGTATCTTGCTCAACCACGCCTTCGCTGCGCACGATATGGCCCAGCCAGGTTTGTTGCTGCCCCTGGTAATTTGCGGTGAGCCTTACTGGCACGCTCTCTTTGGATTGAGCGCGGCGGGGCAAATCCGGAAAATCGATGAAAGCAAGCTCGGATGTGCTTAATGGCAGACGTACTTCAGCCAGATCACTGCTGTATATTCTTCCCAATACTGCGCCGCTGTTCAGATACTGCCCTATCCCCACTTCTTTGTTACGCACCCGGCCGTTGAAAGATGCGCGGATATCTGTGCGTTGCCGCAATAGCCGGGCATTCTTCAGCTCTTCTTGTTCAGCAGCCAGCTTTGCCTTTTTTTCTTTGAGTTGCGGGATCCTCAGGCTTAGCGGATTAGGCTCTCCCTGCCCGAGATGCTGCCATTCATCGCGCGCCTGTTCCGCTTCCGCTTCCTCCCGTGTCAACTGGTATTGGGCTTCCATGACCCTGGCTTGCGCTTGCGCTACCCGTAGGTCATATTCTGCCGGATCGACCGAAACCAGCAGGTCTCCTTTCTTGAAAAACCCGCCACTGACAAAATCAGGTGAAATTTTGATGATATTGCCTGACACGCCGCTGACCAGATCTATTTCTGTTTGCGCCATGACACGCCCTTGCGAGCGAACATCCATGCGCAGACGCTCAGGCTTGACCCTGATGACTTGAACCGAAGGCGGCGCAACGATGCCTTCTTCTTGCTGACCGGTTTGCGGTGGCGAATTGACAATGGCAAAAGCGGCCAATCCTCCCGCCATCGCAATCAGGAGTGCGATGAATAATTGCTGGCGTATTTGCATGGAGAAGTAACAGTCAAATACCGGTTTAATATCGCCGCATCAGTCGCGTCACACATTTCCGCCCAGTGCCAAATAAAGATTGATGCGATTGCTGAGCAATTGCCGGGTGACAGACAAGTGGGCACTCTGCGCATTGAGCGTGCTGCGGTAACTGTCGAGCAAGGTAAGAATGCCAATGAGATTGTTACGGTAAGAATAGATGGCCAGTTTCCGGCTGGATTCGGTTTGTTCCACCGCTTTCCTGAGAGAGGTTTCTTCTTGCCGTAACCACTCTTCGGCTGCCAGTGCTTGCTCCACTTCACGGAAAGCATTAAGTGCGGTATTTTTGTAAAAATTCAGCATTTCCTCTGCGCGCGCCTGATTGCGGGAAATTTCACCTTGAATACGTCCGCCGGTAAACAAAGGCTGCATGAGTCCGGCAAATACATTCCAGGCCGCTGCCTTGGGGTCGATCAGCTCAGTCAGATCGCTGCTGCGCGCACCGCCAGCGGCGGTCAGCGTGATACGCGGCAAACGCAGTTTTTTGGAGCTGGCTGTTCGCAAATCGGCAGCCTGCAGACGGTCAAATGCTGCCGCCAGATCCGGCCTGCGCGCCAGCAGTTCGGAAGGCAAGCCGGCAGCTACCTCCGTGGGCAATTGCGGGAGGGTTGAGACGCTGATTTCATTTCCTGCCGGATAGCGTCCCAATAAAATCTCCAATTGGCGGGTAATCGCTTGAATTCTGTTATGCGCCTGCTTGAGTTGGGCTTCCGCATTGGCCAGATCAGTGAGCGCCAGTCGCAAATCTAGCCCGCGTTCCAGGCCGCGTTGAAAACGTCCCCGTACCAAATTCACGATGATGGTCCGGTCTTTGATCGATTGTTCAACGACTGCTGCCTGAAGTTTTGCTTCGGCCAGCTCAAAATAACGCTGCGCCACCCGTGCTGCCAGGGACAGGCGCGCGCCGTAATAATCAGCTTTGCTTGCATCTGCTTCCTCTATGGCAGCTTGCTGGAAATCACGTATGCGTCCCCACACATCCAGTTCCCAGCTCAAGCCGAACAGCGCTTCAAATACACCGAATCTCGATGAGCCGAAACCTGCTTCCCGAATCTGGATTTGCTGATGATCAGCAGTGAAAAAAAACTGTGGCCAGCGGCCTGCGCCATCGATACGGGCCTGCGCTATCGCCGCATCGACTCTTGCTGCTGCTGCTTTCAGCTCATAGTTATTTGCAAGTGCACTCTCCACCAGATTACTCAGCTGGGAATCACCAAAAGTCTCCAGCCACTGCGTCGGCACAGATTGAATAGGTGCCTCACCTTCAGCCCATTGATCCGGTATCCCAACCCCCACTTCCTGCATATGCCGCTGCGGCAACATATTACATCCCGTCAGGATAAGAAAAAGCGTTATTCCAAAAAGTACCCTGGTCACTTAAAGTTATCCGATTTCAATGAACGACTCGTTTAATGATCGACACAATGCATTCCGGCAATCAAGATTGCATCCAGCTCAAGAAAGTTAGAATCGGAACTTCAAAGTGCCTACAACGGTTCGCTGTAAACCAGGATAGACCCTCGAGCCAACACTGCTGAAAGAAACGTAATCATTATTAAAGATATTGTTAGCATTTATGATAAACATCCAGGGTCCATAATCGTAGCGCAACATCGCATCGAACAAGGTATAAGATGGTGTCTTACTGGTATTTTCCAGATCATTGTAGACTTCACCCACATAACGAACACCGCCGCCGATTCCAAGGCCCCGCAGCCACTCTATTCCCAGGCTTCCGAGGGAATAATCCAGCCAGGCAGAGGTCATGAGTTTAGGCACCTGGACCGGCATTTTATTTTTGTCGACATCACTACTTTTCGTTACGGTGACATCATGATAGGTAAACGAGCCGATAAAATTCAAACCACGTAACAGTTCCGCCTTCGCTTCCACCTCGACCCCGCGTGATCCGACTTCACCTGTCTGCCTGCTGCGAAAGAAGGGATCATTGGGATCAGGCGTGGGCACGTTGGTTTTGGTCAGATCAAAAAATGCCACCGTATAGAGGCTTCTTCCTCCCACAGGTTGATATTTGATACCTGCCTCATATTGAGTACCCCGTGTCGGCTCAAAAGGACTATTGCTGGAATCAAGTCCTGGTAGCGGCAGAAATGATTGCGAGTAGCTGACATAAGGCGCTATCCCATTGGCAAAAAGATAAGTCAGGCCAGCGCGTCCAGTCCATGCATTATCTCTAACCTTGGTTCTGGTGGCGCTTATGAAATCGGCATCCCTGGTATCAACCCTGTCATAACGGCCGCTCAATGTCAGGATCCAGTTCTCGCCGTATCTGACCTGGTCTTGCAGATATACGCCGAGTTGATTGATTTCTTGTTTCGCATCCATATCCAGGCTACCCGGTATAGGAATTGGTATGCCATACACCGGCTTAAACACATCGATACCTGGTGCGTCCCCGGAAAGAAATTTGAGGGATGCATTTGTCACATTCCAGTCCACACCGGCTAACGCGGTATGATTGAGCGGCCCTGTATTGACCTTGGCCTGGATATGCGTATCGATCACAGTTTGAGTCAATCGCTCCTTGGTCGAGATAGCTGTGCGTTGCATTAATGTGGGTTGTATCTCGCTGAAGCCAGCGCGAAACATTTCATTAAAATCGCCATCTTGCTGCATATGGCGGAAATTTTGCCGCGCAGTGAAGATCTCATTGAAATTATGCTCGATCTGGTAGCTGAAAGAAGATTGATTGGTGGCATATTTAACAAATTTTGAATCGGTTTGCACCACATCGGTACGGCTGCCATCTGGCGCAAGCAGATAGAATGGCGATGCCTCCGCGCGGTTATTGAGCACATCACCCATGAGCGTGATGGTAGTATCGACTGTCGGGCGCCAAGTCACTGAAGGCGCAATATAGAAACGCCTGAGCCCTGCCCGGTCTCCACCGGTATTGGGATATCTGATCTGCGTGTCTGAATCGAGTCCGAGCGTGACCAAGCGAAACATCAAGGTTCCATCCTTACTGGCGAAGCCTAGATCGGCGGCAACCCGCTTCCGGTCGAAATTACCATACTGCAGCTCAATTTCTCGAATCGGATTCGCGTTGGGGCGTTTGACAACACGATTCACGACCCCGCCCGCGTCGCCACGGCCGAATGTAACTGAGGTCGGGCCACGCAGCACGTCAACCCGCTCCAGTCCATAGGTGTCGGTGATAAAAGAGTTAAAATACAGTCCCTGAGCCGCCATGCTCAAACCATCCCGAAAAAGGGAGGTGGTCAATCCCTGAAAACCACGCATCAGCAAATATTCATATCCTCGCCCTTCAAAACCCCATTGATCAACCACGACTCCTGGAGTGTAGCGCAAGGCTTCGCTCATTTCTTGTACGTTGCGCGTATCGAGTTCACGGCGCGTGATCACCGAAATCGATTGCGGCACCTCGATCAGCGGCGTGTCTGTTTTAGTGCCTGAGCTGCTGCTTTTCGCGACGTAACCATCGCCGGTCGCTGTACCCTTGATCGTCATGGTGGGTAAAACAGTCATATTTGATTGGTTCGATTCAGCTTCACTTGCCGCTGAGCTTGCTTCAGTTTGCTGATTGTTAGATGTCGCGGGTTTCTCAGTATTTTGGGATTGCGCGTAACCATTGATCGATGTTGCTAATACAGAAAACTGCAAACCCAATAGCAATATTAAGTTCTTCTGACGGACGCTTACCCTGCTTTTTATTGATTTTTTCATGACCAAGTTAAAAATTATTTTGCTTAATAAGCGAGTGCAGAAGACACTACACGCTTTGCTTGCCTGGTTGTTGTTTGGTTGATTGCACTAATCAGCGCTTGTGTGATCTCGTTGGCGCGAACCGCCGTTACTGAAAGCAAGGTATCGCTCAAACCATGGCTCGATTCACAGGCGCCCTGCAGAAAAACTGCGGGTTTGAAATGAGGCACGTTACCCAACTGGTATTGACGGTTTACCTGCAAATCCCGGAAATAAGGCATGATCGGTGTTAACAAGGATTTGTGATGATCGCGGTCATAACCCGTTGCCAGCACTACCGCATCGTATGTTTTCGTGTGCTCACAAGCCGTATTCAAATCATGCAAAACGAATTGGATGCCATCGTGCTGGCAGACCGCTTTCCTGACTTCATGGCGCCGCAGAAAATGATGTCGCCTGATGCCGGAAACTTTTTGCCGATAAAACACATTAAAAATCTGTTCAATCAAGGCGAGGTCAGGCGCGGCATAGTTGGTATGCCAGAACTCATTGAGAATTTCAGTGCGCTGCTGGTCGGAGCTATTGAACACATAATCGGTAAAATCAGTATTGAAAATCTCGTTGACGAATGGACTGTCATCCGATGGTTTGATCGCGCGTGCGCGCATGATCAAATCAACTTCAGTCATGGGGGAGCGATGATGCAGATCCATGAAAATTTCTGCTGCGCTTTGCCCACCCCCTACCACTGCAATCTTTTTTGCATGAGGATGTTGTGCGATTTTCTTCAGATAGCTACTCGAATGGAATACACGCGGATTACCTTGCAATGACGAGAAGCTATCCGGAACCCGTGGATGGCCGCCGATACTGATCGCCAGATTGCGTGTCAGCCGCTCGTGAATGACTTGCTCGCCATCGCGCGAGCGGATGCGCAGCAATACAACCTCATCACTGCGCTTTTCGGGTAATACTTCAATCACTTCCTCACCATAAGCGCAGCAATGATCGAAATGCGCCGCCGCCCATGCCAAATAATCATTGAACTCATGACGGCTAGGAAAAAAGGTTTTGAGATTGATAAAATCCTGCAGCCGGTTTTTCTGGTGAAGATAATTGATAAACGTGAAATGACTCAATGGATTGCGCATCGTCGCAAGATCCTTGAGAAAAGAAACTTGCATATGCGCGTTATCCAGCAGCATATTGGGGTGCCAGGCAAAACCTGGTTGTTTCTCGATGAAAAAAGGCTCGATGTCGTAACCTGCTTGTTTTTGCTCTTCGAGCGTAACCGCAAGCGCAATATTGGACGGACCAAAACCAATACCGATCAAATCATAAATTTTCATGATGAAATCCTCAGGTTAAAGAGACAGAATGGGAAGATGTCGTGTTGCGCGGCACCCAGAGTTGTTCAGCAAAGAAACGCTCACGTAACAACATGCCGAGCACGGCGCGCTTGTGGGGAAAATCGAACTCCTTGAGCTGAGCGTAGCCGCATCGGGCAAGATTCCGGATCATCTTGTCATTGTCAGCACGGGGTTCGATGACGACCCGTTGCGTTCTGTCATCATCGAGAAAGAGATAATGGGAAATGGATGGCAGCCAGGCAGTCACGAAAGGTTTGCCGCGCAAATGCGGCTCTCCGATCAACACATGCCAGCCGCGATCAAAATCATCCACATCATAGTAAGGCGCAATCCTGTCTTCTTTGGCCCAATATATTTCGAAGTAACCGAATGGTTCATCATCCAGGCAACTGATCAGATTGATCACATGCGGGTCTGCCTGGATACTTTCGAGGTAGGTGCGGTGCTTGGAAAAATCGCCTGTTTCCTGCCAAAACTCTGCTACCACAGGATCATTCATCCAGCGGTTGAAGCATTTGAGATCGGCGTCGGCATCGACAGTACGGAATGACAAGGTACGTCCTAGCCAAGTGATGTAACGCCGGTATACAGTACCCTGAGGCTTGGGCGGCCGTAACGGGTGACGCCGTCCATGGCTAAAGACGGGGTGAACCGGATATGGCTGCGATCGGGATGAAATACGCCAAATCCTGGATTGCTGCCAGAAAAGCGCGGCATAAACGACATGCCGCCCATCTTCATCCTTAACCAACACTCCCGAATCGAGCAATTCGTCAGGCGGCTGAATGGGGGCTGACACATACATTTTCTTCTGCTGCGGAAAATTGGCCAATGCAGCTTCCACTGCAGCCAGGAATTCCGTGACTCCGGGCTCCTCTGTGTGAAGAGCACTCCACTCCAGTATTAATTGACCGGATTGCTGATACAAATACCAGATCGCTTCTTTCTCAGTTCTGCAGTCCCGCACACTCAGCATTTTGCCTTCATGCGTGACGAGATAACGAATCTGATCCGGGCAGGATAACAGGCTCACGGAGAGCGCCGATTGCGCTGCCGGTGAATCGCATGATTGATCGTTTAATCGATATCGTTCCATTTGTCCCCAAGAAATTTTGATTTTGGTAATAGCCTCATCCTATTTTTTGAAGACGAATGAGAAGTATTATTATTTATAAATTTCTAACTAGAGATAGCGCAGGGTTATTTGCTGTGTGCAGGAAAAGATAAGACAATGGTTATATCATTGATAAACAACATCTATTTGGCGGCTGGGAGGCATGGCTGGACAGCCTGCCCCAGCGAAACGATGACGGCAATAGCGTTAAATATTTATTTCTGCCATTCGTCTATTTCATATATTTCTTTTTAATGGGTCAGCCATGCTGAAGTATCTTATTAAACAATCCAAGCCGTTACTTTTGAGCGCATCGTTTGTGAGCATACTCCATGGTATGTGCAGCGTTTCGCTGCTTGCACAAATTAGCGCTGCGCTCACTGCAACCGCTTTCGATCGCGCAGAAGCAGCGCTGCTTTTTGCAGGAACAGCGCTGAGTGTCATGCTGAGTTATATGGTGGGAGCAATCCTCTTTGAGTGGTTAGGACAGCGCGCTCAGTCCGATTTGCGTAGCTTTATCGCACAAAGGGTCATTGCCGCAGACTACCAGCAACTCGAACAACTGGGCGCTGCACGGGTGCAATCTGCGCTGTCCGAGCACTGCACGCGGGTGGCCGAGTTTTTTGTGAGTTTTCCGGTGATCCTTACCAACGCCATCATCGTTGCCGGTTGTCTGATCTACCTGGCATTCCTATCCTGGCAAGTATTCCTGCTCGCCATCCTCGTCATTGGATTCGGTTCGCTGGGTTATCATCTCGCGCATCTGCGCGCGATCCGGCATCTCGATATTGCCGCCAAGGAGCAGGATAATTTATTTGCCTATTTTCGATCACTCACCGATGGCGCCAAGGAGTTACGCCTTAACCGGGACAAACGCAGCGCTTTTTATGATGACGTGCTCAAACAATCGATCGAAAAGGTGCGAAAAGAGCGCACCTTCGGCATGTCCATTTTTGTGGCGTCAGCAAGCTGGGGTAATTTCCTGATTTACGCCTTCATTGGCATGGTATTGTTCCTGCTGGTGGGCGATGTGCCTGACCGGGCATTGATCATGACAGGCTATGCCTTGGTGTTCGTTTATATGGTAGGCCCGCTGGAAGCGTTGCTGTTGAATATCCCGCGTGCCAATCTCGCCCAGGTATCGGCCAGGCGCATAGAGGAAATAACCCGCGTTATGTCTTCTTCCGAATCCCAAACGGACAAAGCCGAGTTGCCGCCACTGCAATCGATTATGTTACGAGACGTATTACATCGCTACTATCATGAGCAAAAAGATGAAATATTTACGTTAGGGCCGATCGATTTGCAGTTCCATCCAGGAGAAATCACCTTCCTGATTGGGGGCAACGGCAGCGGCAAAACGACCCTGGCAAAACTGCTGGTAGGGCTCTACCCGCCAGAAGAAGGCAAAATCATGCTCAATAACGTCGCAGTCGATGATACTAATCGCGATGACTATAGACAGTTCTTCACCACCATTTTTTCCGATTTCCATCTGTTTGACCGCCTGCTTGAAACGAATCATGGTAACGATCTGGATAAAGAGGGCAACCGCTTGTTAGCCAAACTGCATCTGCAAAATAAGGTGAAGGTTGAAAATGGCGCATTTACTACGCTGACGCTATCCCAAGGGCAGCGCAAACGGCTGGCTTTGGTGGTCGCTTACCTGGAAAATCGTCCTTTCCTGGTGTTCGATGAATGGGCCGCCGATCAGGATCCGGCTTTTAAAGAAATTTTTTATTATGAACTGCTTCCCGAATTGCGCGCGAAAGGCAAAGCGATACTGGTCATTTCGCACGATGACCGCTACTTCCATTTGGCCGATCGCCTGTTGCGCATGGAAAATGGCCGTTTGACCTTTGAGCCCATGAAATCGCCCGACGCCAAGGGGAATACGGCGGCAACAACCTTAATAACAGCCAATGGCATAGTCTGATGTTATGAAAAGATTTATTGAACCTCAAGTACTTGCCGGCATTGCGCAACAGGAAAGACAATCCAGCAAATCCAGAGCAAGCCGTCAAATATTGACGCTGCTGCATCGCTGGGCAGGCCTCTTTCTGGCGGTCTTCCTGTTTATTTCCGGGCTGACCGGCGCCATCATCTCGTGGGATCACGAACTGGATGAATGGCTTAATCCCCAATTATTCGAACGGCAAAGTCAGGGAGAACCTCTTCCTCCCCTGGCACTTGCCGACCAGTTTGAAGCCTCTCACCCCAGAATACTGGTCACTTGGCTGCCTTTATCCCTGGAACCAGGCCAGAACCTGGGGTTAGGAGTAAAGGCCCGCCTGGATCTCACTACAGGTAAAGCTTTCGAGCTCGATTTCAATCAAGTGGCGCTTGACCCTGTCAATGGTGAAATACGCGGCAGCCGTCTATGGGGTGATCTCTCGCTCAGCCGGGAAAATTTCCTGCCTTTTCTGTACAAATTGCACTACAGCATGCATATCCCGGATGCTTTCGACCTGGAACTAGGCATATTGTTCATGGGGATACTCGCAATTGTATGGTCGATCGATTGCTTCATCGCACTGTGGCTTTCGTTTCCCAGTTTCCAGGCATGGCGCAAATCATTCGCTTTCCGCTGGCGGCAAGGCGGTTATAAGCTGAATTTCGATCTGCACCGCTCAGGCGGTGTGTGGCTATGGGGATTATTATTGATCCTGGCGGTGACCGCCATCTCGATGAACCTCAAACAGGAAGTCATGCGCCCGCTCGTCTCGGTCTTCTCCACCCTCAGCCCCGATCCCTTTGCGCAGCGCACACCGAATCCGCACGACGAGCCGATCGAGCCTGCAATCACGCGGCAGGAAATCATCCAGCTCGCCAGTGCCGAAGCTCAGAAAAGAAACTGGAACACTCCCTTAGGCGGCTTATTTTACGAGCCAGAGCATGGTATTTATGGCGTGACATTCCACGAACCCGGCCACGATCACCCCCATTTGGGTCTCGGTAATCCTTGGCTTTATTTTGATGGGCAGGATGGCTCCTATCTGGGTGACAAAATCCCAGGAGAAGGCAGTGCGGGCGATATCTTTCTGGATGCGCAATTTCCACTCCACTCCGGCCGCATTCTTGGCTTGCCGGGGCGCATTCTGGTTTCGCTGCTGGGCTTAGCCGTCGCCATGCTGTCAGTGACAGGCGTGATTATCTGGCAAAGGAAGCGCTGGGCGCGAGTGAGAATGGCTAATAATCACTAAATTCCTCCGATTGAGCGAGAAACAGGAAAGACAAGAGCAAGCCCATACTGTACTGCGAAATTGCCTCTTCCCGTAAATATGCCAACAACCTGGTTGACCTCGCAAGAAGAAGCGCTTCCTTAAACTGGCTTGCTGTTAATGTGATGTCAGCAAAGCGTGTTTCCACCCTCTTAAACACATTGACGCATTACGACGCGCCGCAGGTTGTGTGCGCCTCTTCTAGGACAAGGCGGTAAAGGCCACGGCCAGAAAGCGTCCTGGCCTCATAGCCGTGCGCAAAACGCTAAAACCCGGCGATACGTTCGTTATCACTTCCATCGACCGTGCATTCCGCTCGACGATAGATGCCATCATCTTTCTGGACGAGATCACCAGAGACGGCATTACCTTCCACTCGCTGGTGCAGCACATCAATACCCGAACGCCGGAGACGCGGGTAAATGGCGGCAGCCAGATGCAGAGAAAACACAAAGAGGTGAACATCTTTGTTATATGTGGAGATGATTTGTGAAGTAGGATACTAGCTCATGCCGCAGTGGATTGTGTTGGGGCTCAATCTTTTCTGAATTAGGCACTCATACTATTTCCCAGTCTTCCACATCGCCAGCAACGCTATCAAACAAGGGATGAAGTTCAATCTCTGTGGTGTTCTTGAATTTTTCGTATAAATTTGGATCTCTGCTTTTTAATTTATGCAGTAAATGCTTGAACTCGTATTGGACTTGACCGTTCGTAACAGGAATTTTGTCTTTAAAGACCAAGTCGATGATCTTGGTTTTGTTGAAATGATAATTTCTTCGATCAGCCTCTTCGGCAACTGTTTTTAAATAGCACGCAATTGCCGCAGATGGATTATCCGTAATTTTAAACCGCATCAACTGCGGGTGATTTTTATAGCCTTTGGTCTTTCCAAGCAAAACATTCTGGGCCAGCAAACCTTCTCTCCAAAGCGCTACCAGCCCTTTTGCATCCAGATATTTGGGGTGGATTGACCAAAGTCGCATACAAAAACGCCCTTACTTTGTTAAATTCTGCTCAGTAAATATGAGCGCATTGGTATCAAAGCCGAGTTCTTTTGATTTTTCGACAAATCGTTCTTTCACGGCTTCACTGACTGTCGGCGTTCTTGATAGAAGCCACAGATAAGATGTGTTATAGCCTGATACAAAGGCGTATTGATAATTCTCCTGATCCAGATCAAATATAATGTAAGACCCATAAAACGGACCAAAGAATGAAACTTTCAGATGCCCCTCATCAGGGCTTCCAACAAAATAGGCTTTTCCTTCCGCCACTTTCCACTTGTTTTCTTTAGCTAAAAATCCGCGGTTGATAACGTTGATACCGTCGTCACTGCGTAATTCATATTCAGCGGCTACGTTACTCAAACCCCGTTCAAAGGAATGATCCAGCCGGGCAATTTCATACCACTTGCCAAGATATCTGCTCACATTAAAATTTTTAACAGGAACAACACCTTCCGGCATGCCCGTGCAGCTGATTAACAAGAAAAAGAAAAGAACTAATAATATGCGCATGCGTTTCGCTTCATTAGAATTGATAATCGTAATATCCAACGATTAGAAGTATATGCCCCGTCATACTGAATGACCATTGCTGGTCATCAGTCAGGAAAAAATGTTTTTGTGGATCGGCATTCTTTAGTACAACAATGCAACAATGGGTGACCCCGTTGTTCCCTATTAATGACAAATTTATGGAAGATATACGGAAATTATATAATTACTTGTTCGGCATAAGGAGATAAAAATTGACAGCAAGAAATCAACAGGAACATGACGCTGAGATCGTGAAGCAATTTACCCAGCAAGCAATTCCCTTCACTGAGTTGCCCGGACATTTGGACTCAATCCAAATGCTTATTGAGATGAGCAAGGTTGCTGCTGATGACTTCGTTCTTGATGTTGCATGTGGACCTGGGCTGGTGGCTTGCGAGTTTGCCAAGGTGGCTCAGCATGTGACGGGGGTTGATCTCACCGAAAAGATGATCGAGCAAGCCAAGAATCGCCAAAAAGAACTTGGCTTGGCTAATCTCTCATGGGACATCGGAACTGCATCCCCATTGCCTTACGCATCCTGTTCATTCTCCATAGTTGTTACGAGATACAGCTTCCATCACTTTCTCGACCCGAAGGCTGTTTTGAAGGAGATGATCAGAGTCTGTAAGCCAAAAGGGGTTGTTTTGATCGCAGACGCAGCATTGCCTGCTGACACAGTTGATGCTTACAATCGCATGGAGAAGCTCCGTGATCCATCTCATACTCAGGCATTGTCATACAAGTCATGGGAACAACTTCTTGGAGAATCCGGCTTGCGAAATCTTCAGCGTGGAAGCTACAAAGTTCCGATGGAGCTTGAAAAACAACTCAGGGCATCGTTTCCAAATCCAGGTGATGACGACAAGATAAGAGACATATTTAGAAATGACATTACTACCAATTCATTAGGCATGGATGCTCACTTGGTTAGCAACGAGATCCATTTTTCGTACCCAATATCAATCTATGTTGGAAACAAATAAGCCGAACTAGGCGCTGCACTGAACGGGGATTCCACTGGAGCTCCATCCCCGCAAGTGAGCTTGGTCGTCAGCATGCCAAGTGGCGATATTTTTCCAGAGTATAAAAATGAGAAATAAAAACTATACAATCAAAACAATGGATAGAGAGGAAATTGATATTGCCATTGATTGGGCAGCAAAGGAGGGTTGGAACCCAGGGCTCCATGATGCCGACTGTTATTACACAGCAGACCCAACTGGTTTTCTCATTGGCTTCCTAGACGAGGAACCCATCGCCACAATCTCTGCAATCAAATACAGTGAGTCTTTTGGCTTTCTCGGGTTCTACATTGTCGAATCAGAATATCGTGGCAAAGGGTATGGTATTCAACTTTGGAATGCTGGCCTTAAATATCTTGAAGGGCGGAATATTGGTCTTGATGGCGTTGTGGCTCAGCAAGACAATTACAAAAAGTCTGGATTCAAACTAGCCTATAGCAATATTCGCTATGAAGGACACGGTGGTGGCAATCCCCCTGAAAATGCTGAAATTGTAAAGCTATCCACATTACCTTTTGAAACCATAGATTCATACGATCAACCATTTTTTCCTGCAAACAGATCTCATTTTATAAAATGCTGGACAAGCCAGCCTGACAGCCATGCTCTCGGCATCATACAGAGCGGAAAACTAGCAGGATATGGTGTGATTCGTGCTTGCCGCACCGGTTACAAGATTGGCCCTCTTTTTGCAGACAATCCAGAATTAGCTGAATCTCTTTTTTTGGCTTTAAAATCCACGGTGAAGCCGTCGGAACCAGTTTATCTTGATACGCCAAAAGTCAATCAGGCTGCTTTATCATTGGCAGAGCGCCATAATATGAAAGTTTCGTTTGAAACCGCAAGAATGTATACGGGTGAAATACCTAAAATTCCGCTAAATCGACTTTTTGGTGTGACGTCCTTTGAAATCGGGTAGTCCAGGACTGTTTCCTTATGCTCATATCATGACTGGGCCATACCATGTGGATCGACCACCGCCATGGCGAATCAGCAAACCTTTCTCTACCAGTGAGCCGGGCTATGACGCAGACGCAGGCGGAAAAAAGAAAGCGGGAATGTCAAACGAAAGGTCTGACCCCGAGAACCTTGACCCCGAGAACTTTAAGGAAACCATGTGACACCACTAGAACACCTAGCAAGACAAAATGCATTGATAGATAGCATCAATTCGATATTGTCCAATTATGGAATAAATGACTTTATTGATCTTTCAAATATCACGATAACAGACAAAACAGTCACGGACTTTGTAAAAGAAGATCAAAAACTATCAAACCTAATTATTGACGCTATTTGGCCATCTATTGATAACTTGACCGTCTACCACTACACATCAAAACAAGCTGCTGAGTCGATTCTTAATTCCGGTGAATTCCGCTTCTATAGCTTGCTTAAGAGATTTAATGAAGGTGAAATAAGAACCTTTTGTGAGAACCACAATCTGAACGGCTACCTAGATCAGGACGAAAATGGGCAGCCAAAATACAAATCGCTAATAATGAGCAATATGTTCTATGCGTCATTCACTGATATAAACCTTGCGACAGATCAGGAAGAATATTTTTGGCGGGCGTTCGCGCCTGTAGATGGGGTTAGATTAAAGTTGCAGGTGACCGCATCAAATCCAAACTTTAGGCAAATGGTATATGAACAAACAAAGGGAAACCCACTGCCTCTATTAACTGAATTGACCAGAGAAATTAGAAATTCATTTGGGAAAGAGTTCATACTTTCTGGTATTTCAAGACTATGTGCATTCTATTTAGCCAAGGACTTTGATGTAGAAAATGAATACCGCGCATTGTATAGATATTGGGAGGGTTTTGGCCCATCACCAGAAAGCGATGGTATATATCAGTATGTTGGATTGCCACTTGATATCATGAGTGACATGGGCTATCAGGTCAGGGTTGAGGAAATTCAGACAAATGAAAGTTTGAATATTCCAGATAAATATTTCGTTGTACCAAGAAATGCATAACAAGGCGCTGCTATCGGACAAATTTTCCGCTGCGTTCCAAATTTGCCGCAGAGCGCGGCGTTAGGCGTTCAAGGAGAGATGATAGAATGTGTACAGAAGTGTCAAGTCTTGCAATGCAATACTCTCTTTTTGCATTTGTTGCAATGCAAGACAGTATCTGACACCTCTGTATGAAATGACATCGAGAGAAAGCTCGAGTAATTAGCGATCTTTATCCACCAGGATGGCTTTGTATCGTCCTCGAAAAAGATGGCTACCATGTCCATGCCGGTAGCTCGTTACCTGGGTATAAACAATGCCATTGAGTTGCCACATACCCTTTGACAAATTGCCGTCAAGTGTTTCAATGATGAGATGATAATGGTTATCCATCAGACAATAGCCATGACACAGCCGGTTGTAATCAGCGACAACCGTTTCAAGGATTTCTAAAAACCTTAGCCGGTCATCATCATCTTCATAAATGTTTTGGCGGCGATTTCCACGTGATGTTGCGTGATAAAGCGTATTCGGAAATTCTCAACGAAGTGGTCTTGGCATAGTCTTCAGTATCAACATGTTCTTCTTGATTCGCGACCTCATTCCATTCTGCAGGGGCCGCCAAATTGCTGGTAATTGTCATGCGGCATTAAGTGGGCGAATTCGTGCAACCTCGGATTTAATTGCCCGATTCGCTTCCCAAAGATCAACGTCACGCTGCGCATTCAGCCAGAACTCCGCAGAATTGCCAAACAACCGGCCAAGGCGAATAGCCATTTCGGGGCTAACCGCTCGCCGCTCGCGTAATAGCTCACTTATCGACTGGCGCGATACACTCAATGCCTCTGCCAAACCCGATGCGCTTAATTCGTAATCAGGCAGAAAATCTTCACGCAGCATCTCACCAGGATGGGTAGGCTTGCGTTTCATACCTGTATTGGTAATAGACATAAATTTCACCTCTCATTAATGGTAATCGCAGACTTCAACATCAAAAGCGTCGCCATCTTCAAACCGGAAACAGATGCGCCACTGATCATTAATAGCTATGGCATGTTGCCCTTCACGATCATCTGTGAGCTTATGCAGCTTGTTTCCTGGCGGCACTTTAAGATCATCAAGACAAATCGCCAGATTGACGTACTCCAACTTCCTGGAAGCCCTTTGGTGAATTTCGGGCGGAAATTTCCTGGACTTTCCTGTTTCAAATAAGGATTTCGTGTGCTTATCCGCGAAAGTCTTGATCATGCAGGCGATCGTAACGCGTCACGTGACAAAAGTCAATGAAGTGAAGGGGATGTGTTGGCTCTGGCTAAGCACTTGCCAACCCGGTTCGGGGAGAAGCGTATGCTTTGCCTGTAGTATTAGCGTTGAGAAGTGCTAATGGTATGGCTGGCAGGAGTGGTATGAATCGAGAGGTTCACGTACGGAGTCTGTGAGGAGCTGGAGGTCAAACTCCTCCGGCTTACTCGGCCTTTTGCATTATTTCACCGTCCACTTCGGGCTAAAAGCTGCCATCTAAATCAACAACCTCAAACATCATTCAAATAAAAATAAGCCATGCCATCGAGCCGTTCCTTTACTTTTTCCCAATGCGGCATGACCTGTTTCATCAGCCGGTAAAAATGCTCTGAATGATTATGTTCCGCGATATGGCAAAGTTCATGCAGTAATACATAATCTATGCATTCTCTGGGTGCTTTCACCAAATGTGGATTGAGCGTTAATTGTCCTTTGGGGGAGCAACTGCCCCATTGGGTTTGCATGGATAACAGTCTGATCGGCGGTTTTTCTTTCACCCAAAGCGTTTGCGTAAGCACTTCATCCAGTCTGCGGTCAAACACTTCGTTGGCTTTTGCCTTGTACCAGTCTAACAGCAACGATCTGATTTTTTCGGGCTGAGAGACCCTGGTTTTGACTTCCAGCACCCCGCGCAGCAGTTTAACTTCTGGCGCAGATCGGAGGGCTTCATGAACTTTCAACACATGTCTGCGCCCCAGATAGAAATGGGTTTCGCCACTCACATAACGGCGTGGCAGGATATCTTTCCGCTGCTCTTCAAAATAGCGCATCTGCCGGTAAATCCAGCGCACCCGTTTTTTGACCGCCTGGATGATTTCCTCAGCGGAAGCCAGTGGCGGCGCATGTGCCACCACGCGGCAATCCGGGTGGACTTTGATGAGGACTTTCGGCGTATCGGTTGAGCGGGGTTCAATGGCAAAATCAATTTCGATATCGCCATATTGAATCGAAGCTGTTTTTTGCCGGTTGGAATGAATCATGACCGATTCAATCCCTCCCGTACTACCTGCACGATCCGTTCGATCATCGCTTTGGCCTGATTTATGCCGGAGCCGAGTTTTTTGCATTCGGCAAAAATCATCGGCAGGAGGTTTTTACGGATTTCCGCTTCGATGTTTTGCGGATTGATCGAATGCTCGGCAACGGCATTGGTGATGATCGCATCGATCTTGAATGAAAGCCCGACCCAGCGATCCGACGTTGCCTCGTCAATTGTGGCCAGGTTCTCGCCGATCATCATTTTCAATACGCCGTAATAGGCTTGCGCATGTTTGTTGTCGGCGAATTGATCCGGCAGGCCTTCGACTTCGCGTTTTTCGACTTTTTCTTCAAACTCGCGAAACAGCATGTACTGCTTGAGCGGGTGATCGAATAACGCTTCGGCTTCCTCGATGATCTTCTTCAAGAGCCTGGAAAACACTTCCTGCGCGTAAGGATCATCGCGCAGATTCTGTTCGATCATGCGCGTGATGCGGGTTTTGATGATATCGGTCTCGTTGCGGGTTTTCTCATCCGACCACGCTTTGGGATCAGCCGTCTTGCCCATTTTGTTGACTTCATAGACGCCCTCGGGCTCTCTGATCTCCACGCCGACTACATGCTTATCCATCAGCTTTTTGATCTGCGCGGCATAGGCATCGTAATCCACCGATTCACCGGCATCGGTCTTGGCAAGCTGTCTGAGTGCCGTGAACTGCTTGACCGTTTCCTTGTAATGCCTGCGGTCATCTTCCGAAAAACTCTTGTCTTCATAGAAGCTCGCCGATTGCAGCGCAATCTTGAGGCAGTTGGTAAACGCGCTGAGCCGGTCGTAAAAATCCTCACGGATTTTCAGATTGACATCGATCATCTCGCCGCTGCGTTCCTGCATGCGCGGCACGATGACCTGGCGCAGTTGCTCGATATCGCCCTTGTTTTTGACCTCCTTGAAGATCGCCCACAAATCTGCATAAAGGTGCGGCAGCTTTTTATACTCGGTGCTCATTTGCTGATAAAGCCCCTCGATATCGCCGATATCAAAACCGCCTTGCATGCGGCTGGCCAAATCCTGGTATTGGGCGATGGTGGTATCGAGTTCCGCCAGAATGCCACGATAGTCGATCAGCAGCCCGAATTGCTTTTGGGGGTGCAGGCGGTTGACGCGCGCGATGGCCTGAATCAGGCTGTGTTCCTTGAGCGGCTTGTCGATATAGAGCACGGCATTGCGGGGTTCATCAAAACCGGTCAGCAATTTATCGACCACAATCAGGATTTTGAGGTCATCATCGTTTGCAAAGTGCTCGACAATCTGTTTCGTGTAGGTCTTTTCATCCTGCGTGCCGACATGCTCCTTCCACCATTTCGTGATTTCAGGCATGCCGGACTCATCCACGTCCACATTGCCTTCGCGCGTGTCGGGCGCGGACATGACAATCGCCGATTCAAACAAACCCAGCTCATCCATGAACTGCTTGTATTTGATCGCCGATAACTTGCTGTCGCAGGCAAGCTGGCCTTTCAGTCCTTCGTCGATATTTTTGACGAAGTGATTGGCGATATCATAGGCGATCAGGCGAATGCGGTCTTCGGATTGATAGAGATGACCTTTCTTGGCGAATTTCTTCTTGAGGTCAGTTTTTTGCTCATCGGACAGTCCCTCGGTGATGCGCTCAAACCAACTGTCTATCGCGCGTTCATTGACATCCAGATCGGGAATGCGCTCTTCATACAGCAACGGCGTGACGGTTTTATCTTCCACCGCCCGCTGCATGGTGTAGGCGTGAATGATCGGGCCGAATTTGTTGGTGGTTTTGTCGTCCTTGAGCAGCGGCGTGCCGGTAAAGGCGACAAAGGCCGCATTCGGCAGCGCCCGGCGCATGCGGATAGCGTTCTCACCGCCCTGCGAGCGGTGGCCTTCATCGACCAGCACGATCATGTCCGAGCTCGGGTTGTGACATTCGGGCATTTTGGCGGCAATGGCGAATTTATTGATGATCGCAAAAATAATGCGCTCGGTGCCCGTAGCGATCTGTTCCGCCAGCCGTTTACCGGAAGTGGCCATTGCGGCGGCCTTGTCTTTCTTGCCCGCCAGTTCTCCGCCGGTGCTGAATGTTTTGCTGAGCTGGGCTTCCAGATCAACCCGGTCTGTCACCACGACAATGCGGCACTGCTTCAAGGATTCATGCAGGATCAGCGCCTTGGACAAAAACACCATGGTGAAGGATTTGCCGGAACCGGTGGTATGCCAGATCACGCCGCCCTGGCGCGCGCCTTGCCTGTCTTTGGTGTTAATGCGCTCAATCAGGCGCTTAATGCCGAAAACCTGCTGATAACGCGCGGCGACTTTGCCGACCTTCTTGTCAAACAGCACGAAAAACCGCGTCATCTCCAGCAGCCGGTCAGGAGAGAGCAAACTGATCAAAAGCCGGTCTTGCTCGGTCACGGCCAGCTCGCCGCCGGCAATCAGGTTTTCATACCAAATCTGGTCTGCTGCGGGACGGTGCGCAAACAATGCAGCCTTGGCTGATTTATCCAGCACCTTGTTTTTAACCGCGTAGCATTCCGGCTCACGGAGATCTTCCTCGCGCCAGCGCGCCCAGAACTTGAACGGCGTGCCTTGCGTGCCGTAACGCCCGTCCGCGCCGTTGATCGAAAACAGCAGTTGCGCATAGGCAAACAAATGCGGAATTTCGTCATGGCGCTGGTTGCGCAGATTCTGCGAAACCCCCTCGTCTATTGTCGGGCCTTTATTGCCATGATTATCCGGGCGCTTGGCTTCAATCACGGCCAGCGGCAGGCCGTTCACAAAACAGACGATATCCGGCCTGCGGTGATCCACGCCACCGGTGCGCTGCACGCTGTATTCCTCGGTAAACAGAAAGCTGTTATTGGTTGGGTTGTTCCAGTCGATAATGTGCAGCGTCGGATTGGTTTTCTTGCCGTCGACAAATTCCTTGACCGAAATGCCATAGAGCAAATGGTTATAGATTTTTTCGTTGGCCACGCCCAAGCCTTCATTGAGGGCCGGACTGCACAGCTCGGCAATGACATGATCAAGCGCCTGCTCGGAAAAAGTGCGTTCCTTCCCGGCATAG
>CAZKPL010000020.1:0-9377 GCA_964554625.1 uncultured Nitrosomonas sp.
AACAAAACCAAACCGTTGAGCAGCGCTTTAAAATTGAATCATCTTATATGACGTAAGCTATATAGTGTTTTGGGAGATTCTTATCATCACCAGCTGGGTGAAATTTTAGTAAAACAGTCAGAATCAGTCAAAAGTGTTGCTGCACTTTGCTTTGGCGTACTTATAGCAACTGGGGATTCCAGGCTAGTAACTATGGCATTATCGAGTTCGTAGGAGGTAAAGTTAAAGTATCGCTCAGAGGTGAGAGGCAAGCACGCGATAATATTGAAAGAACTATTGACCAAACATCATGGAAGGTGGAAGCATGCCCTAATGAGGTGAAGGTAATTTCATGACTTGCAGATTGAAATACATCTTCAAGCTCAAATTCAGCATCTGCCAGTGATATAATTGCACCCGAATTGAACAACCATACAGTCTGATTACCTGGGAATACCCGCTTGAAGCACACAGAAACCGGCAGAAACGACCTCAGTTATTTACCTATTTTCCGCATACCCTCATGTGTTTCAGAAGAAAAAATTCTGAGCATGCTTCACTTTCACTTCTTGTTTCTGATTCAGTCAGTGTTACCGACATATCGATCTATTTAATTTATTGGAGGAAAAATGAGCCATACATTATTTGAAACTAAGATTCAGCGCGTGCAGCGTTGCGAATTAGCTGTGCCAGGTTCACGTTCCGAAATGTTTGAAAAGGCACTGAAAAGCGGCGTGGATTTCATCTTTCTGGATCTTGAGGATGCCGTCGCTCCGGACGATAAAATACAGGCCCGTAAAAATATCATCCAGGCGATTAACGATCTGGATTGGAAAGGGCATGGAATCACGCTTTCAGTACGTATCAACGGTCTGGATACGCAGTTTATGGTACGCGATATGGTCGATCTGGTTGAGCAGGCCGGACATAAAATCGATACCATTCTGATTCCCAAGGTGGGCGTTTATGCAGATGTCTATATGGTTGAAGCGATGCTTAATCAGTTGGAAATGCAGCAAGGATTGAAAAACAGGATTGGCATCGAAGCGCTGATCGAGACTGCGCTAGGCATGGCTAATGTAGAGGATATTGCGCGCAATGGCGCAGCCGGGCGGCTGGAAGCGCTGCATTTTGGCGTGGCAGACTATGCAGCCAGTAATCGTGCCCGTACCACCAATATTGGTGGGCTCAATCCGGATTATCCCGGTGATCAATGGCATGCGGCTATCAGCCGCATGACGGTAGCGTGCCGCGCTTTTGGTTTGAGGCCAATCGATGGACCTTTTGGTGATATTCAGGATCCGGAAGGCTATAAGCAGGCTGCCAGACGGGCAGCTGCACTGGGCTGCGAGGGAAAATGGGCGATTCATCCGACTCAAATCGCCTTGGCGAATGAAGTATTTACCCCTCCTCCGGCCGAAATTGAGAAAGCCAGACGGATTCTGGCTGCATTGAAAGAAGCAGCGGCACAAGGCAAAGGCGCAGCTTCGCTTGATGGACGCCTGATTGATGCTGCTTCGGAAAGAATGGCCAATAATATCGTGAAAGCCGCTGAGGCGATCGCTGCAAAAAATAAATAATTAGCAGGCAGGTTTTTAAACAGTTTTTTGAAACGGAAAGGGGATAGACATTGGATATTCACGAGTATCAGGCAAAAGAAATCTTGGCTGAATATGGCGTCAAGATTGCCGAAGGCGGCTTGGCATATACGGTGGAAGAAGCCGTGCAGCGTAGCCGGGAAATCGATGGAAATGTCTGGGTAGTCAAGGCGCAGATACATTCTGGCGCACGCGGGAAAGCAGGCGGCATCAAAGTCTGCAGAACCCATGATGAAGTGGAAACGGCAGCTGAGGCGCTTTTAGGCAAGAAGCTGGTTACCCATCAGACGGGTCCGGCAGGCAAGATGTGCACCCGGCTTTATATCGAGGCGGGGACGGATATTGCCCGGGAACTTTATCTGTCTTTCATGATAGACCGCAGTCATGAGCGTGTCATTATGGTGGGCTCTGCACAGGGCGGCATGGAAATCGAGCGCCTCGCAGCCACTGACCCCCACGCAATTGTCAAAATCTATGTGGAGCCTGCAGTAGGATTACAGGATTTTCAGGCGCGCACCATGGCTTTTGCCTTGGGCGTTGGAGAAGATTTACTCAATCACGCGGTTAAAACCATCAAGGGATGCTATCGTGCCTTGCGCGATCTGGATGCCAACATTCTGGAAATTAATCCGCTGGTTGTAACCAAAAATAATGAGCTGCTTGCGTTGGACGCAAAAATGAGTTTCGACGAAAATGCATTGTTCCGCCGTCATAGAATTGCCGAATTGCGCGACAAGACACAAATCGATCCACGCGAGGTGGCAGCAGCAGAAGCTGGCTTGAGCTACGTGGGGCTGGATGGAGATATTGGCTGTATGATCAATGGTGCCGGCCTGGCGATGGCAACCATGGACATGATCAAGCTGGCAGGCGGTGAACCCGCTAATTTTCTGGACGTCGGCGGAGGTGCATCGGCGGAACGCACCGAGAAAGCATTCCGTCTGGTGCTGGCTGATGAAGGCGTGAAGGCGATGCTGGTTAACATTTTTGCTGGAATTAACCGATGTGACTGGATTGCGGAAGGGGTGGTTCAAGCAGTTAAAAATATCGATATGAAAGTGCCGCTGGTGGTGCGTTTATCGGGAACGAACGTTGAGGAAGGTCAGCGAATCATCGCAGACAGCGGTCTGCCGATCATTACCGCGGAAACACTGGCGGATGCGGCGGAAAAAGTGGTTCAGGCACGCAACGAAATGGTTGCAAAACAAAGGTAGGGAGAACAGAGTGGCCATTTTAATTAATGAGAATACGCGCATTATTGTACAAGGCTTTACAGGCAGGATTGGCAGCTTTCATGCGCAGGAAATGATCGAATATGGATCGAAAGTCGTAGGGGGGGTTACGCCGGGCAAGGGCGGGAGAACGCACCTGGGGTTGCCCGTTTTCAATACCGTGAAAGAAGCGGTTGAGCAAGTGGGGGCAGAGGCAAGCATCGTGTTTGTCCCCCCGGCATTTGCAGCTGATTCGATCATGGAAGCAGCCGATGCCGGTATTAAATATTGTGTCTCGATTACGGACGGTATTCCGACTCAAGATATGATGACGGTCAAGAGTTTCTTGCGCCGCTTCCCCAAGGCGCAAAGAATGATGCTGACCGGCCCCAATTGTTCGGGAACGATCAGTCCGGAACGCGCTATGCTGGGCATCATGCCCGGCCATATCTATATGCGAGGTAATGTGGGGGTAGTTGGCCGCTCAGGAACGCTGGGCTATGAAGCTGCCGATCAAATGCGGCGGTTGGGGATTGGTATTTCCACCTCTGTTGGGATTGGCGGTGATCCGATCATCGGAAGCTCCCACCGCGATGTGCTGGAAAAACTGGAGCAGGATCCGGAAACCAAGGTGGCGCTGATGATTGGTGAAATCGGAGGCCCGCAGGAAGTGGAAGCCGGCATTTTTGCCAAAGAGAATATGAGCAAACCCTTAATCGCCTATATTGCGGGATTGACGGCGCCAGCCGGCCGGCGTATGGGACATGCGGGAGCAATCATTTCTTCTGCAGGAGAAAGCGCTGCAGAAAAGGTGGAGCGATTGAAAGAGCTGGGTGTCACCATATGCCCAACACCGTCTTTGATGGGAAAAACGGTCGCAGAAGTATTGGCCAAAATGTAGCCCGAAAATTGCTTTCTCAACTTGCTGGCCAGATTCTGCGATAAATCTGGTCAGCTTCCTTGAGCCGAACACAAGCGCCCAGGCCATAAATCAAGCGCTTTATGGCATGCAAAATCGAGGTAACCGGATTTTTAATGATATGGAAATTAATCAACAACCTGACAAAAAAAGAATTTCAGCGATAGCCCGTTTTCTCTTTTTATCACGCTGGCTGCAATTACCGCTCTATTTAGGGTTAGTGCTGGCGCAGTGTGTTTATGTTTTTCACTTCTGGGTTGAGTTAATTGATCTGGTAGGTGCGATCATAGGTGACAAAGAGTCATTGATGCATATTCTGCATATTGTTTCTCCTGAAGAAGGGAGCGCGCCCATGAAGATCACTGAAACGGCTATTATGCTGGTGGTGCTCGGTCTGATTGATGTAGTGATGATTTCCAATCTATTGATTATGGTGATTATTGGCGGGTATGAAACGTTTGTTTCACGCATGAACCTGGAAGGCCATCCCGATCAGCCCGAATGGCTATCGCATGTCAATGCAGCGGTATTAAAGATCAAGCTTTCCACCGCCATTATCGGCATCTCGTCCATACACCTGCTCAAGACCTTTATCAATGCCAGTGCTTATGATGTAAAGACATTGATTGCTCAAACAGGCATCCATATTACTTTCTTGCTATCTGCAATGGCGATTGCTTATACAGATCGCCTGATGTCTGCGACCTTGCACAACGATACAGAATCAGACGAGTGAAGGAGGCATATCGTCCAATAAATGGATAATACCCAATAAGGCAGTTTTCACAGCTTGCCGCCTGATTGTTTCACGATTTCCTGAAAAAAAATGAGTCCCGCTGCGTGCTAGCCCTTGCCTGGATGCCCAGGCAAAACACACCATCCCGACGGGCTTTTGTTTTGATCCGCCTGCCGGACCAGCAATGCCGGTTACCGCGACCGCTACCTGAGCATCGCTCATTTTAATGGCGCCTGCTGCCATTTCTTGCGCAGTTTGTTCGGATACTGCACCATATTGAGTTAAAGTTGCTGTCTGTACACCCAGCATTTGTTGTTTGGCGTGGTTACTATAGGTAATGAAACCACGATCATACCAGGTTGAACTTCCCGCAATGGCTGTAACCACTTGACCTATCCAGCCACCTGTGCACGATTCTGCACTAGCCAGCATCCAACTCCTTTCGGCAAGCGCTACACCAACACGCTGCGCATAAGAAAACAGCATGCGATCATCGACCATAGAGCCACCTCTGAGAATTCATTTTGCGGACGAATTGCAGCACTTTGCGCCTAATCCTGTTTAGGTCAGAAGTAACTCTCGAATAAAACGAGTGATTTCCATCCAGCGAGGCAAAGCAAGGTATAGAATGCTGCCAGTAGATCATCAAACATCACGCCCAGCCCGCCACGAAGCTTGCGCTCATAGTATCTGATGGGTGGAGGTTTAAGGATGTCGAAAAAACGAAATAATATAAACGCAGCACCAGACCATAACCAATGATCAGGGATGAAATAGAGCACTAGCATGAAAGCGACAATTTCATCCCATACCATACCAGGATGATCATGGGAGCTCAACGCGTTGCCAGTAATGGCGCACGCCCAGATACCCAAAATGAAAAAAATATCAATAGCAAGTAAGAGTGCGATCGGTTCGAGAAGCGAATCCAGCGTCCAGAATAATGGAAAGGCCGCCAGTGTTCCAAAGGTACCCGGCGCCAGCCGACTTAGCCCTACGCCAGCACCAAATGCAAGAAAGTGGGCAAATCGGCTGTGGACAAACGCTAAATCAGGTTGCAAAGGGGAAAGCTTGAAACTGGACTGATAGGGTTCAGGTAAGGAAGTGGTCATAACCTTTTTTCTCGTGGGTGATCGCGTGACCGTTTGAATCAAGAATGAATAATCCTTTACCCGGAGTAATTTTTCCAATACGGGTAAGGGGAACAGTCAATTCCTGAGACAGTCGCATTATTTCGGAACGCTTGATCTCGGGAGCGGTAAAACAGAGTTCATAATCATCCCCTCCTGCCAGTAAACAGTCAACTGCGAGTGATGAAGGTAAATGTCTTTGCATCACCCATGAGCAGGTGATTTTTTCTAAATGGATCGTTGCGGCAACATGGGAGCATTCCAGAATATGTCCAAGATCAGCCAGCAATCCGTCGGAAATATCAATCGCACTATGCGCAAGACCAACTAATCGTTGCCCGAGTTCGACGCGGGCAACAGGAGTATAAAGCGCAGCTAAACATACCGCCAGTTCTTCTGGA
Source organism: uncultured Nitrosomonas sp. (assembly GCA_964554625.1). GTDB lineage: Bacteria > Pseudomonadota > Gammaproteobacteria > Burkholderiales > Nitrosomonadaceae > Nitrosomonas. The sequence continues at coordinate 5,975 of CAZKPL010000020.1, forward strand.
TCCAGGGTGAAACGTTGTTGCTGGTGAGCAAGCGCCAATGCGGCATTGCCTAAATACCCGGATATCCAGATATCATCTCCCGGCATGGCTCCGCTTCTTTGCAGCGCTTTCCCTTTTGTCACTTCACCCATGATATGGACGCCTACATTAAGCGGGCCGCGCGTTGTGTCACCACCTATCAGTTCTACCTGATATTTGTTGGCTAGCGTAAAGAAGCCATCCATAAACGATTCCAGCCAGCCGCTATTCATATTCACCAAATTGGCAGGTAATGTCAACGCGAGTGTAATCCAGCGGGGAATGGCTCCCATCGCTGCCATATCAGAGAGATTGACCGCCAAGGCTTTGTAACCAAGGTTGCCAGGATCGGTATCGGCGAAGAAATGCTGACCGGATACCAGGGTATCGGTAGAAACAGCCAAATCGGTTGTCGCCGTGTAGGGAATCAGTGCAGCATCATCGCCTATGCCAAGGATTGCCCGATGAGTAGGCCGTGTGAAATATCGACGGATAATATCAAACTCGGAACTCATGACCAGTCCATGGTATGAAATTGTTACCAGAAGGTAGTTAGAAATAGGTTGTTATTATATTGATTCGATTTTTTTCTTGGCTTGCGATTGAATTTCTATGGCGCGCAATTGTGCCGCGAGCTTGTCCAGCACACCATTTACATATTTGTATCCGTCGGTTCCTCCATATGTTTTGGCGAGTTCTATGGCTTCATTGATAATGGCGCGATAAGGGATTTCCAGATGATGAATGAGCTCGTAGGTGCTGAGTAGGAGAATGGAAGACTCAACCGGGCTGAGATCAATCAAAGGGCGATCAAGGCAGGGCTGAATATGGTGTTCCAGCGTGGTTGAATTTTTTAGCACGCCACGAAGTAAATCGGAAAAAAAAGATTCATCTGTTTTGGGAAAAATGTCTGTTTCACGTAATTGCGTTTCGATAAAACTCACATCGCTCTTGGCAACACGCCATTGATAAATGCCTTGTAACGCGAGTTCACGCGAAAGGTGGCGGCGTTTCTTATATTTAAGGCCAGCTTTTAGAGGTGAAGTGGATTGGGTTGCAGTCATAAGCCAGTTTTTATGTCATTTCATCAAGTTTTGCCAGAAGATTGGCCATTTCGATCGCTGCGCGCGCGGCGTCTATTCCTTTTTGAGTCATCCTGGCAAGCGCCTGATCATCATTGTCAGTCGTGAGGATGCCGTTTGCTACAGGAATGCCCGTATCGAGCTGAACAGAGATGAGCCCTCTTGCTGATTCATTCGATACCACTTCAAAATGATAGGTGTCACCTCGTATGACAGCACCTAAGGCGATCAATGCATCAAACTGATCGGACAAGGCCATCTTCTGCAGTGTCAATGGAATCTCCAGTGCACCAGCTACTGTAGCCAGTAACATGTTCGATTCTTGAACGCCCTGCCTGGCTAATTCGGCAGTACAGGCACCAAGTAGACCTTCTGTTACTTCAATGTTAAAGCGGCTCATCACGATGCCAACGCGAAGCTCGGCACCATTGAGGCTGGTTTCAATTTCTGGGATATTGTCGTAATACGCCATGCTCACTCCGGTAAGTGTGCTAAAAGTCGAAAAAGGTTAAAGAAATAGAAAAGGCTAGATTTTACTGTGAAGCGGTATATTTATTCAGGGTTTCCAGATATCCCGTCACTTCCAGGCCGAAACCCGTCATGCTGGGCATTTTACGTGGTGTCGCAAGCAAACGCATCTTGCCTACCCCGAGATCTTTCAGTATCTGCGCGCCGATACCATGATCCCGTAAATCTGTCTTGGCTGCATCATGATGCAGCGCCTTGCTCTGCAGTAATCGTTCTGTCAGGATACCTGCGTCTCCTTTGCGATGCAGCAGCACGATCACACCTTGCCCCGTTTCAGCAATGACGCGCATGGCATCATTGATGCTCCAGGAGTGTATTGGATCGTTGACATCCAGTACATCGATCACGGATAAAGGCTCATGCACGCGTACCAGAACTTCTTCGTCCGGATGAAGCGTGCCTTTTACCAAGGCAAGATGTGTAATATTGGCTGTTTTGTCATGATAAGCAGTCAAGTGGAATTCACCATAGATGGTTTGAATGAGACGATCAGCCACCCGTGCCACCAGGCTTTCCGTAAGACTGCGGTAGTGAATCAGATCCGCAATGGTGCCAATTTTGAGCTGATGCTTGGCGGCAAATTCGATCAGATCTGGCAGACGCGCCATTTCACCATCATCTTTCAGGATTTCGCAGATCACCGCAGCCGGAGTCAATCCCGCCATCTGGGCCAAGTCGCACCCCGCTTCGGTATGTCCCGCGCGTACCAATACGCCTCCTTTTTGCGCCTTGAGCGGGAAAATATGGCCAGGCTGGACAATATCTTCGGGTTTGGCATCTGCTTTAACAGCGGCTTGTATGGTACGAGCGCGATCAGCTGCAGAAATCCCTGTCGTTACCCCCGTTGCAGCTTCAATGGAAACAGTGAAGTTGGTTCCATGCGATGAATAGCTAGTCGAAACCATCAACGGCAATTTGAGTTGATGGCATCGTTCTTCAGTTAGCGTCAAACAGACCAGTCCCCGGCCATGCTTCACCATGAAATTGATCGCTTCCGCAGTTACGAAATCAGCGGCCAGAACCAGATCGCCTTCATTTTCACGATCTTCTTCGTCAATGAGAATAACCATTTTTCCGGCCCTGAAATCCGTAATGATTTCCTCGGTAGTGCTAATTGCCATATTTACTTAACTATAACTCCAGAAGATAGTTCCATTAGACGCGCGACATAGCGTGCCAGCATATCCGATTCCAAATTTAATCGTTCACCCCGTTTAAGATGCTTCAGATTCGTTTCGGCTAACGTATGGGGAATGAGATTGATTTCCAGGATATCGTCATCTATGCGATTGATGGTCAGGCTGACGCCATTTACCGTAATCGATCCTTTTGCTGCAATATATTTTAACAGTGATACCGGTGATTTGATCGCCAGCAGATAATTTTCTCCTGTCTGCTCGAATGTGGTGACTGTGCCTACTCCATCCACATGGCCGCTTACCAAGTGACCTCCTAATCGATCCGTTAACCGCATCGCTTTTTCCAGATTAACATAATTTCCGATGATATTCAGGCCATGTGTGCAGCGCAAAGTTTCATCCGAGACATCAACAGTGAAAAAATTATTGGCTAATGAAGTGACTGTCAGACACACGCCATTCACTGCAATACTGTCACCGATCTTGACATCGCTCATATCCAGCTTGCCTGGTGCGATATGCAGGCCGAGCGCATTAGTTTTCTGGCTAACCTGTTTAATTTCCCCGACCGCTTCAATAATTCCTGTAAACATTTTTTATTTTCCAAACATTAAGATACTGCCACCTTGTTGATGC
>CAZKPL010000020.1:9477-38738 GCA_964554625.1 uncultured Nitrosomonas sp.
CATTTGCCGAAACCAGCTTCGCTGGGTCGTCTATCTCCACTTCCATGTTAAAGCTAAAGCATGGCTGATTATTTCATTTTATTTTCAATGTATTAACTATTCTACCCGCTGGGCGTTCAGATAACAATAATTTCTGGCACGCTACTTGCTCGTATTTTTAATGAAGGCAACCAGGTTGAACAAGTTGTCCTGACGAAAATGAAATCAAACGCGTTAACGCTGGGCCTGATGCCTGGATGAGTCACAAGCCGAAGCGTGACGGAAAATCTGAAAATTGGAGGAATCAGCCATGTATGAGAGCGAAAGCACATTCGAATTCAATCCTGAAATGAGCAGTTTTGAGAGCGAGCAATTCGAGAACGAGCAATTCGAGCAATTCGAGTTTGAGGAAGCAGAGTGGGGCGAAGTATTTAGCGAGAGCGAGGTGATGGAGTTGACTGCCGAGCTTATGGAAGTCACCAACGAGGAAGAACTCGATCTCTTTCTAGGCAAATTGATCAAGAAGGCGGGGAGCGCCCTCAAGAAGATAGTGAAATCTCCCATCGGCCAGGCAGTAGGAGGAGTGCTCAAGGGTGTTGCCAAAAAAGCCTTGCCCCTTGCAGGCGGCGCGCTGGGTGGTTTTGTCGGCGGACCATTGGGGGCCAAGATCGGTAGTGGCCTCGCCTCTGCAGCAGGCAAGGCGATAGGACTGGAACTGGAAGCGTTGAACCAGGAAGAGCTTGAATTCGAAGGTGGCAAACAATTTGTTCGTTTTGCTGCTAATACCGTCAAGAATGCAGTTTCAGCGCCTCCGTCTATCGATCCGCGGCGTGCTGCCCAAGCTGCAGCCACAAAAGCTGCACAAAAATATGCGCCTGTTTTGCTAGGTGCGGGTGCGGGCACAAGTGTATCGATGGGCAAGAGCCGGAGTGGCCGATGGATCCGGCGAGGACGCAACATCATTATTCTCAATGCTTGAACAAGCCACAGCAACGTATTTCTCGAGGAGGATCACACCATGCACGATATTGACCGTACTACCCTAGAAGCCAACTCTGAGCTGGAAAATTATGAATATGAACAATACGAAGACGGTGAAACCGAATGGGGTGCTGAAGCGGGTGTTTTTAGTGAAGCGGAAGCCATGGAGCTCGCTGCTGAGCTATTGGAGGTCAATAGTGAAGCAGAGTTGGAGCAATTCTTGGGCAGCCTCATTAAAAGGGCTGGCCGGGCTGCGGGGCAGTTTATCAAGTCGCCGGTAGGTCAACAGCTCGGCGGGCTCTTGAAAGGTGCAGCCAAAAAAGCCTTGCCCATGGTAGGTAGCGCCATTGGCGGTTATTTCGGTGGCAGTAGTGGCGCCAAAATGGGCAGTCAGGTTGCGTCCACTGCGGGGCGAATCTTTGGCTTGGAATTGGAAGGGTTAAGTCTGGAAGACCAGGAATACGAGGCCGCAAAAAGCTTTGTTCAATTTGCTGGCACGGCAGCCAAAAAAGCAGCCTCCGCGCCACCGACGGCCAATCCGAGAGCGGTGGCGCAATCGGCCGTGCTGGCAGCCGCTCGTCAACTTGCGCCAGGTCTGGTCAGTGGCGTCCCTGCCGTCACGCCTGGTGGTGCAATGGGGACAACTTGTCCCTCTTGCGGACGCGGCGCAAAGAGTGGCCGCTGGTTACGTCGCGGCAACAAAATCATTTTGTTTGGGGCTTGACCATCATGGCCGCCGTTTCCTACGCCACCTGGATGCTCGAGCAGGAAGCTCGTGCTCTGATGACTCGCTTGGAACGCATTAAGCCTTTCGCATTGCATGAAACGATGGTGCCGGCGGCGGCTATTTTACCAGCAGCACAAATCGGTATTGAACGCTATCTCATGAAAGGCCGACAGGAGCTTAGAGGCTTGATTCAACGCTATATTCGCTGGCTGCGTAGTCCGTCAGGCCAAAGAGTAAACCCAGCGCAAGCGCAACGGCTGTTCTCACTCCTTCGGCTCAGGTTCAATGCCGTTTTAACGCAGTTTGATTTGTTCAGCGATGTACTGACACAGCGCAGTGAGCATGAGATCGGCGTTTGGCTTTCTGGGCTTGATGTCGTTTCTGCCGACGCGCTGACACTGAGTGGTCATTACTATGAGGTTCCTCCCGTTATCTGTTATCTCGATCGTGGCGCCGGGGCCGCCATCCGACGCGCACGAACACGCTTACCGGGCGGGGGCGAAAATCCGGTAGCGGTGATTCGCGTGCCGCGGGAACGATTAATTGGCAGTGGCATTGCTTCTTCGCTGATTCACGAGGTCGGTCATCAGGCTGCTGCCTTGCTCGATCTGGTGAAATCACTGCGGCCCGTTCTGCAAGGCATGCAACGAGGCAGCGGTTCGTATAGCGCCATCTGGTCGCTTTGGGAGCGGTGGATTTCCGAGATTGTGGCTGACCTCTGGTCGGTTGCCCGAATTGGCATCGCCTCTACTTTGGGCCTCATGGGGGTTGTAAGTCTGCCACGTGCTTTTGTGTTCCACCTGAATCGGGATGATCCGCATCCTTCGCCCTGGATTCGCGTCAAGCTGAGTTGTGCCATGGGAGATGCGCTCTATCCCCATCCGCAATGGGAACGCTTGACCAGGCTATGGGAAGCGTTTTATCCGCTAAGAGGATTGAGTACTGGGCAGCAGCGGAGTTTTGAGGCCTTGCAGGCAACGTTACCTGGATTGGTTGCGCTATTGATCAACCACCGACCCAAAAGCCTGCGCGGCCGCAGCTTGGCTGAAGCTTTGCAGGTGCGCAACCGTCAACCGCACCATCTCCAGGCGCTTTTTCAGGCTTGGCGGCAACAGCCGTCGAAAATGTACCGGGCGCCCCCTACCTTGGCTTTTGCCGTGATTGGTCAGGCGCGCTCTGACGGTCGCATGAGTCCGGAACAGGAAAGCGTCATCCTGTCCAAGCTGCTGACCCACTGGGCGCTGAGCAGCACCTTGCAAGTATCCGCAGACTGCTCGATGCGATCAGGATCACGCCTACTTCCGGTAACGACTCAGTACCAACGAAACCGTTTAATTAACTATTCACTCAGGAGAATGACATGAAAACCATAGACGAATCATCAACCGGCACCATTATCGTTCAGGTAACGGGCAATGGTGAAGACAAAAGGCCCATTCGAGGAGCGCTTGTTACCATCGAGAAAAGTTACACTATAGAGAAATCCAGTACGGCTAAAAAATCTTTGCAAGCGAGAGAGCCGCTCCAGTCTGCATACACCGACAGGAATGGATGCTGCGCTTTTACCGCCATTCCAACGGGGACTTATACCATTTCCGGTAAATCTTTCAATGAACTGGAGCAGAAAACTGTCACCGTTGAATCCGGGTGTACAGCGTCAGTCTGCTTCCAGGATCCTGTTTATGTCAAGATTAGTTCGAAAAAGGCGCTGGCTGACTGCACATTAATAGATTGTAATCAAACAACGGTTGGTAGCCCCCTGCACCTGATCGCGGATATCGGCGAAGAGGATGTGATGAAAAGCCGCATCAGCAAGTTGCGCTGGCGGTCTCCTGACGGTAAAGGGACACTCATATTGGTCGATGCCGACAACCGCGAAATACTGTTTAACTCTACCGAAGCGGGAGTCAATAGAATACTTCTATCAGTAGCAGGATTGCCAGCCAATGGTGAGGGGGATGGCCCCGAAATGGATGTTGTAGGCGCCGTTACCTCCGAAGATCCGCCCAGGCAGGCCATTTCTGGAGAAATCAAGACTATCACCACCATGACGCGTACAGAGACTTCCTTCACAGAAGACACCGCGTTCTGGACGGCGATTCGCAACAGTACGGAAGGGCTCTCATTTAACAAGTATCTCGGTTTCATGAACTGGATTTTCTGTGGCGGGAAACCGCCAAACCCAAAAAATGGCTTTGAAGATAGGCGTTTTATTACCAAGAAAGAAGAATACGATCGACTGAAGATTCAACGTTTCCTCCCCTTTGCCGACTCCGACGCCTATCGCGTCATGAAGGCGGCGACTGAAGCATTCGTGATGGTGAATTGCGGCGTTCTTCAAGATGATCTGCAGCCGTTTGACTCGGATAACGATAATGCCTATCTGGATAGGAGAGATCTGCCGATTCCACAGAACGGATTACGTAATGCCTTCAACGATGATTATCTGGTAAGTGTTGAAGGCAATGGTGATGTATTGCCCTATCTTGCAGTTATTCGGCGAAAACTGCCCGATATTCCAATCAAGACTACATTGTTCGAAAATGCCGTCCCGAGAAACCAAGGAGATTTAGCCGAAATATTCGACAATTGCTTTGGTTTGCTGCAAGAGAAACTTGAAAACCCTTGCCTGTTGGAGCTCATTTGGTCCTACTGGCACGAAGAAGGCATGCTCGTGCAGTCGATGAACGCTATCTCGCGACGCTTCCAGAACATACGCTCGTCAGTCCAGGACCCGCTTGCCAATCTGGAGATGGATCCATTGCGTCCCCTCAACAATTTGCTGTGGAGTTATATCCAGGATGAGCCGCATCGGTTGACGATCAATCGGCGCAACTACGAATACGATCATCATTACGGCTTGCGACTGGAAGGTAAGGCTGTTCAGAATTTCAGTCCTGTGGATACACGTTCCAAATTCCTGGAGGCCTTCCATCACTTGTTACGCTTGTGTACCGTGTTCTATAAGCAGGATGACGATACCACGGTTAAAGCCGACGCCTTCCCGGTGCTTAATGCGCTCAAGGAAGTCCATTTGATCCTTTCCCAGGGCGCGCACAACCAGTTCGGCGATTTGCCATCAACTGCCCGCATCGAAATGCTGATGCAACAGTGGCTACTGGCCAGACCCGAATTCCGGGAGTTACTGCCGGCCCGCATCATGGTGGCTTACCCTGAACCCTGGATGGACCGCGTCGATGCCATGAAGAAACTCCAGGGTTGGACCGATACCAGCGTACTGCACTTCCGCAACCTGGGCATGTTCGGCGAGCAGCTGTTACTTTCCATCCGCTGGGGTCATTGGAGCGATGAATTCGAGCCGGTCAAGGCGCTTAACTGGGCACGGTTTTTCCGCCCGCAGGCACAGGGCTACATCCATGCTTACCGTGCGGCAACGGGCGTGGATCTATCGGCTGATCCAACGGTGAATGCGCGCGTGGATTCCACCTTGCCATCAGTGTTGTTGCAGAAGCGCTTGGCAAGCCAACAGCGGGCAAGTTGAGGTCATCAAAGATGATCAACTTCACCTCGGCGCTCTACCTTGGGCTGCATCACCCGAGTCGGCTGTTGCAGCCTTGGCAGCAGCTCACCTTGGGTATGCCGGCGGCTCTGGCCGAACCGCCCGGTGCCGAGGAAATTGCTCAGAAACTGGCGCAGCTGCAGGGGTGCGAACGAGGCGTGCTGATGCCTTCTACCCTGCATCTCTTCTGGGATTTATTCGGGATGCTATGCCAGCAACCGGTGGCTGTATATATGGATGAGGGGGCTTATGCGACCATGCGGTGGGGAGTGGAGCGGGTAGGTGCAAGAGGTGTCGCCGTCCACCGGTTTCGTCATCACGATGCCACAGCGCTTTTGTCTCAAATTAAGCTGCAGATACGCAAGAGGAAATATCCGGTGGTTGTGGTCAACGGCTTCTGTCCCGCTTGTGGCACGGCAGCGCCTATCGGCGATTATCTGGAAATTGTCAGGCGTTTTGACGGCCTGCTGGTTCTAGACGATACGCAGGCGCTCGGCATGTTGGGAGAAGCGCCTGTAGTAGATGGCCCCTACGGTCATGGCGGGGGAGGTATTTTGCGCTGGAGTGGACATTTCGGCCCGGACATCCTGGTGGGTGCTTCGCTGGCCAAAGGATTGGGCGTGCCGGTGGCAGTGCTCACAGGGAGTGAGCGTTTGCTCAGGCGATTTGCAGTCGCAAGCGACACCCGAGTGCATAGCAGTCCGCCTTCGGTGGCCGTTATTCAAGCCGCTGCCCATGCACTGGCCGTCAACCGGCTTCAGGGGAATCTGCTGAGACGAAGGCTGGCACAGCGGGTCGGACAATTCCGCAAAGGATTGGCACGCATTGGATGGTCTTCCACGGGTGGCTGGTTTCCGGTGCAAACCCTCCGTGGCATCGCAGGGAAAGCGGCGATATGGCTGCATCAGCGTCTTTCTCAGCGGGGTGTTCAAACCGTATTAACCCGGCCACGTCATGACAGAGAAGCCCGTCTGACCTTTTTACTCACGACGCGGCATCGTGAAAGGGAAATTGAGCGATGTATAGACATGTTGAACACATTGGCCCATGAGGCCAAAACGCCAATAAACAACGAGCAGCTTAAGGAACAGTCAGCTTCGGCCTGTCAGCCAAGATAATGACACTACATTCTAGAGGTGAATCATGAATCAAGAATTCAGCTTTGAAACGATACCTTTCGAAATCGAACCCGAATTGCAGGGTGAACTATTCGAAGAGGAAAGCGAACGGGGGCGGCGGGGTGCTTATGGGGGCGGACGTCGATACGCCGGCTCGCGCGCTCGGCTGGGATTACGCCCGAAAGGAGTCAAACGCCCACCAACTGCAAGGCCTCGACCTATCTTGAGGGGACGTTGGCGGCCGTGGGAGGGGGTACGTGAGCCCTATGGTATCGTGAGCCACCCCTATCCGATTGAATCAGTACCGATTGGTTCGGAGCGAGTGCGTTGGCTGCAAGATTGTCTGAATCAGGCGCTAGGCATGCAATTGCCGGTGACGGGTACCATCGGGCCGGAAACGCGCAGCGTCGTCAGGAGCTTTCAGCGGCAGCAAGGCCTCAGGACAACCGGCATCGCCGGTCCCGATACCGAAGAGGCATTGAGGGCTGCTTGCGAAAGGCGGGGCGGCCAGCCGTCAGCGGAGGAAATGGAATACGGTGCAGGTTATGAGAGCGAGTGGCTGGAAATGGAGTTGCCTGCTGCCTTTCAAACCAATTTTCAAACGCTCGTGCGCCGCATGAAAGCAAAACACCAGACCTTATGGGATAGCAAACGATGTTATCCCTTGTCCCAATGGAACAATGCACCTAAGCAAGGGGGAGTCTATCTCCTCATTTTCCGCAATCGCTCGCCCAGCGGCCACATTGGTTATGTCGGCCAGACCGGGAATCTATATGTACGAATGAGAGTACACCATCGGCAAATAAGATCCCATGGCCTTGATCCCGACAGTTATGCCTTCTGCTGGTATCCAACGCCCCAACACAAATCAATTGAAGAGAGTATCCGGGCTACGCTCAATCCAACGGGCCTGGTTACCAATGATCGTGAGCTCGAATTGGCGCTGGAAAGCCCGTTCAGCGAAGCGGAAGAAATCGAGCTTGCTGCAGAATTGTTATCGATTTCCAGCGAGGAGGAACTGGATCAGTTTCTCGGCAAGCTGTTCAAGGGAATTGGCAGGGGCCTCAAGAAAGCGGGTCGCTTCATCGGTAAACGCGTGCTGCCTGTCCTGGGCAAGGGACTGAAAACTCTGGCAAAGGTAGCGCTGCCGGTTGCGGGCAAAGTGTTGGGATCCTTTATTCCAATACCGGGCGTCGGCACAGCGATTGGTGGTGCTGTGGGATCAGCGCTGAGCAAAGCACTGGAACTTGAGGTCAGCGGCTTGAACGCGGAAGAAGCAGAATTGGAAAGGGCGCGGCGTTTTATCCGTATTGCAGGGGCAGCGATGCGGCAAGCAGCGCTGGCGTCGCCCGACATCGATGCGGAAGTGATCGTTAACGAAGCGATTATGAGTGCGGCCCGGAAACATCTGCCTTATCTCCACTTGAGTGAGTCAGGGCGATTTGGGATGCACGGTACAGCGCAACAAGGCCGATGGTTGCGCCGTGGCGACAAGATCGTGGTATTGGGAGCAGCGGCAAGTAACATGATGAGTCCCGTTCCATCGCAAGATTTCTCGGGTGGATCGAAAGAAGTAGGCATGCCGGATAAATTCGAGCTGGAATCTCCATTCAATGCATTCGATACCGTAAGCAGTGCCGGCGAGTTCGAAACACGCCATGACCAGAAAAATTGGTACTATTTCGATGCTTGGTTACGTCCGGCGAAGGGTAATGTTCGACGTCTCCAGGAACAGGGCCCTTCACTTCTGACGGCAGCGAACGCGAAAAACTTTTGCCAGGGCATGTGTCAAAAATTTACTGGGCCCTCCAGCGGGTTGAGCGGAACGGTCGTCACGCGTTGCTGGGTATGGCTTCCGCAGTCCAAAAAATGGAGTCCTTGCAAACGCACCAGCATGAGCGGGACTGGATCGTTCTCGTGCGGAGCATTCTGCTCTGACGAGACCCCGGAGCTGAAATGAGTGCTTTGAGGTCAATGGGATTAGGGCTAGAGAATCCGTTGGGCAAAACGGAAGCGCTGTTCAGTTTGTTCAATCCTCCAGGACCAGAGGTCTCGAATGATAGCTTTCAGTTCGAAAAAGCAAATTGTGGCAATTGTGAAACATCCCCTGGTTTGGATGGCTGTACGATGCAGTGGGTCGGCGAAAGCTGTATGAGCGACCCCAAGATCGGTGTCCTGTTGATGCAGCAAGTGGTCAGACAGGTACGTGGCTGGATAAACGAGGACTACGACGAGAAGAGAGACATCGCCTTATGATCATCGATTGCCACTGCCATGCCGGAATGGGCGATGGCTTAACCGGGCCGTGGGATACCCGGGCGCCATTGCAGGATTATTTACGCCGTGCAGCAGCAGCAGGGATTCATCGTACGGTGCTGTTTTCTGCTTTTCATTCGAACTATGCCGTTGCCAACCAGGAAGTGGCGCGTATCGTAGCTAGCAAGCCTCACCGTTTTTTTGGCTTTGCCTTTGTTCATGCTGAACGGGATCGGGGACACGTCCACGAGTTGGTTGGGATCGCCGTTAAACGCTACGGATTCGTTGGTATCAAGGTACACCGCCATGATGCTGCCATCACGCGTGAGATCTGCGCGGCTGCCCGGGCCTATGCTTTGCCAGTACTGTACGATGTGGCGGGTGAAGTGTCCGTCTGCGAGCTGCTGGCCCAGGAGTATCCAGATGTCAATTTTATCATTCCACATCTTGGCAGCTTTGCCGATGACTGGCGTGCCCAATTGTCCATGATTGACCATCTGGTTCGCCATCCGAATATGTATGCCGATACCTCTGGCGTGCGGCGCTTTGATTTGCTGGAACAAGCCGTCAAAAGGGCGGGAGCGGCCAAGATCCTGTTCGGCTCCGACGGGCCATGGCTGCACCCGGGCGTTGAGCTGGCCAAGATCAAGGCTTTGCGATTGCCGCTTTCTCAGGAGAATCTGATTCTGGGAGGAAATTTTCGAAATTTAATCGGCACAGCCGAGCGCCGTCAGGCGATGTTACTGGCAGGCGGATTGCGAAGCTAGTCGTTGATGATCCTGAAACAATTACAAAGAGTATTCGGTCTTACTTGTTGAGGATCTATCTTTCTTCCAGTTCTGAACAGTACGATCGGTTACACCTAAAAGTTGGGCAGCCCGTTGTGTATTGCCGTTCACTTGCTCCAACACAATGCGGAACGCAGTCTCTTCAGTGTTCCGGCTGATGGCTTTAAGTCCTACGCCGCGATTCAACGCGATACGTATCGCACGCTCGAAGCCCGTGTCGCGCCATTCTTTCCAACCCTCTGTCCAAACCGGTCGGTCATCCGGCGGAATACAACCCACCGTAATAGCGCCCTGCCCAGCATGACGACATAGCATGCGCGCGATAACTTGCTTGAGATCACGTACATTACCAGGGTATTCACGGCGCAACAGGTACTCCTGAACAGGGGCATCCAGCTTGGGTGAATCCTGATCAGGGTAGTTTACCTTCAGGAAGTGATTGGCCAAGGGAAGAATGTCTTCAGGACGCTCCCGCAAGGGAGGTAAATGACATACATTACTGGCAATGCGGTAGTAGAGGTCCGCGCGGAATTCACTCCGCTGAACTTGCGCCCAAAGATCGCGATTAGTGGCACAAACCAGCCGGAATGAAGTACGCTGCCAAGCGTTGCCGCCGACGCGCTTGAAGGTATTTTCTTGAATGACGCGCAGTAACTGGGTTTGCAGTGTAAGGGGCAGTTCTCCTACTTCGTCAAGAAACAGCGTGCCGCCGTTTGCAAGTGCGAACACGCCGTCACGCGAAGATGCTGCGCCAGTGAATGCGCCACGCTCATGGCCGAAGAACTCGCTACCAGATAATTCCGAAACAATGGTGGTGCAATCCAGAATGACGAGGTCGCCTTTGTCGGGGCGAGGGTCCAGGGTATGGATGAGATTCGCCAGCAACTCCTTGCCGGTGCCGCTTTCGCCCAGAATCAAAACTGATGCATCCGTAAAATGAGCCACTTCTACAACTTGACGCAGGATCGCCTTTAAAGCCTGGCTTTCTCCTACTAATACATTCTGCACTGCTGGTGAATTCACCAGACGATCCACTGCCACCCAGCGGCGAAGGCGTGAGGTGATCTCATGGATGATCGTGCTGCATTCCGAACACACCAATACATCAGAGGCCCCCGCCTCCAATAGTTGCCAGACTGCATCACCCGGAATGGTCGTATCACAACAGGCAAGAACTTGTAGCTGGCCATTATGGCTGAATTCGCGTAGCTGTTCGCAGATTTTTGGAGTCACTTCATTACTAAAAATTACACCAGGATTGCGGGAAAGATGATCATCATAGTCTTGCATTTGAATACCCTGTTGGATCAAGAGATCAGTAATTTCATGAGCAGTTTGTTTCTGATATCCACTCATCCAGCGAACCCAGATTTTGATAGCCACCTCAAACCTCCAGTACTCAGTATTTTCGAATAGAAAAGTAACGCTTAAATGAAATAAAGAGGAAAATAGAAGTTTGCTTGTATCAGCCGGGTTCTTTGGGGGATGTAAAAATAAAGAACAGCATGTTATTCCTGATCTCCTTAATAATCGTGACGCTCATGGTCTCCTCCGCAAGATGAGTGTGGAAAAGTAAGAGATTCTATCGACCCAGCGGCGCATCACACTGAATCAGGCTATTGTCCGTGTGCTGGGGACTAAAGATGATATAAATGCTTTTTTGAGTTTGGATACCCGATAGGTTATCGAAATATACTCACTAAAAAAATACGTGCAAACACGTAAGGCATAATCTTTTTTTGACTCAAACTATGCTATATATTCAAAGTTTGGATGCATTTTGTCTTTTTGGATAAAGATAGCTGGAGGAAGAGTCATTCATGAATAAGGAAAGACCTTGGCTGGCTATGTTACTGATCCGATGGTATAATCTTGCCCCTTCTTTGCATCAATTTCAGGTTAATTCTTAGGGATTTATTTATTATATGTCACGCCCACTCCGAAACATCGCTATTATTGCTCACGTCGATCATGGCAAGACCACCATGGTTGATAAACTGCTGCATCAGGCAGGAACGTTTGCCGCGCACCAGCATATTGCCGAACGTGTCATGGATTCCAACGATATCGAACGCGAGCGGGGTATCACAATTTTTTCCAAGAATTGTGCGGTCGATTACGAGGGGGTGCATATCAATATTGTTGATACGCCGGGGCATGCGGATTTTGGTGGCGAGGTCGAGCGCGTATTGTCGATGGTGGACGGCGTGTTGCTGCTGGTGGATGCCGTGGAGGGTCCCATGCCGCAAACGCGTTTTGTCACCAAAAAAGCGTTGGCGCTGGGACTGCGGCCTATTGTGGTGATCAACAAGATCGATCGTCCCGGTGCGCGACCGGATTGGGTGATCAATCACACCTTCGATCTGTTCGATAAATTGAATGCAACGGAAGCGCAACTGGATTTTCCGGTGGTGTATGCGTCTGCGCTCAATGGCTACGCCACGCTTGATCCGAAACAAGCTAGCCCGGATATGCGCCCCCTGTTTGAAACCATTCTCAAGCATGTGCCAGAACCCGCAGGTAATCCTGACGAACCTTTGCAGTTACAAATCAGTGCGCTTGATTATTCGAGCTTTGTTGGCCGGATTGGCGTGGGGCGGATTGCACGCGGCCGTCTCAAGCCGGCCCAGGACGTGATGGTGATGACAGGAAACCAAACCCCCAAAAAAGCGCGCGTCAATCAAGTGTTCGGTTTTCGTGGCCTTGAGCGCGTACCGCTGAGTGAAGCTTCAGCTGGTGATATTGTTCAGATCAATGGCATTGAAGAACTCAGCATTGGCACCACGCTGGCGGATATCGATCATCCCGAGGCATTGCCGATGCCGAAGGTGGATGAACCAACCTTGTCCATGACTTTTCAGGTCAACACCTCGCCCTTTGCGGGCAAGGAAGGAAAATTCGTTACCAGCCGGCAGTTGCGTGAACGATTAGAAAAAGAACTGCTGACCAATGTGGCGCTCAAGCTCGAAGAAACAGGTGAGACCGATTCGTTCCTGGTTTCCGGCCGGGGGGAATTGCATTTGACTATATTGCTGGAGAATATGCGGCGCGAAGGCTATGAACTGGCTGTTTCGCGTCCACGAGTGGTCATTCGTGAAATTGACGGTGAGAAATGCGAGCCCTTTGAGGTGCTCACGATAGATGTCGATGAAGAAAACCAGGGTACGGTGATGGAAGCGCTGGGTGCGCGCCGAGGCGATTTACTCGATATGGTATCGGATGGGCATGGCCGGGTCAGACTTGATTATCGTATTCCTGCACGCGGCTTGATCGGTTTTCAATCCGAATTCATGACCATGACGCGGGGTACCGGCATGATGAGCCACGTTTTTGATGAATATGCACCGATGCGACCCGAGATCGCAGCGCGCAGAAATGGCGTGCTGATTTCCGCCGAGCATGGCGAAGCAGTGGCCTATGCATTGTGGAAGCTGCAAGAGCGTGGACGCATGTTTGTCAGCCCGGGTGATCCAGTTTATGAAGGGATGGTGATTGGCATTCATAGCCGGGATAATGATCTGGTCGTGAATCCGATCAAAGGCAAGCAATTGACTAACGTCCGCGCATCGGGCCATGATGAGGCAGTGACGCTGATACCGCCCATCCAGCTCACGCTGGAGTCTGCCATAGAATTTATCGCGGATGATGAACTGGTAGAAATTACGCCCAAAAGTCTTCGGATACGTAAACGCTTCCTTCTGGAGCATGAGCGTAAAAGAGCATCGCGTACAGCTGCATAAATTATCTTTCTCTTGCGTTGCCTGCCGGCATGAATGAACGCACGTTGTGGTATGTTGCTGATCCGATGTGTTCTTGGTGCTGGGGGTTTTCGCCCGTCATCGAGGCAATCAGGCATGAATATGGCGAGCATCTGGCAATCAGGCTGGTAGTGGGCGGGTTGCGCCCTGGTACAACTGAACCGCTTGCAGCCGAGAAACGCGCAGAGATACTGCATCACTGGCATAGTGTGCACCAGTTGACCGGGCAGCCTTTCACGTTTGAAGGCGCTATGCCGCAAGGATTTATCTATGATACTGAGCCAGCTTGCCGGGCTGTGGTCAGTGCCTCGATCATCGATTTATCGTATACCTTTCCACTGCTGGCTGCCATTCAGCGAGCCTTTTATGTCGATCAGGCCAACGTGACGCAATCGGATGTATTGATTCAACTTGCGGTTGATCTGGGCTTGCCTGCTGCGCAATTTTCGCAAGTATTTGCCTCGGATGTAGCCAAACAGACGACCCAACGGCATTTTTACCAGGCCATCCAATGGGATGTACGAGGTTTTCCCTCGATCATCGTCCAGGATGCCACGGGTTATCGTTTTTTTGCCAACGGCTATTGTCCAGCCGATACGCTGTGTCAGCACATCGATGCCTGGTTGGGTATCTCTCAATAGTTACCGCTAATTATTTCTCATTGATCTCCCGCCGATTGGGCGCGCATATTTTCGATTACGTGCCACTCCTGAATCGGCGTTATAATTATCCTTTTTCAAAGATAGATTAATACACATGACCACCATAGTATCCGTACGACGAGGCAAGCAAGTGGCATTGGGTGGCGATGGACAGGTAACGCTCGGTGCTGTCGTTGCCAAAGCCAGTGCGCGCAAGGTGCGCAGGCTTTACCACGGCAAGATTCTGGCAGGCTTTGCCGGTGGAACAGCCGATGCCTTTACCTTGTTTGAGCGTTTTGAGGGCAAGCTGGAAAAGCATCAGGGTCATTTGATGCGGTCTGCGGTTGAACTTGCCAAGGATTGGCGGACCGACCGTATTTTGCGGCGTCTTGAAGCCATGCTGGTGGTGGCCGATGGCGAAGCCACGCTGATCATCACCGGGGCAGGCGATGTGATCGAGCCTGAGCTGAGTCTGGCTGCAATTGGCAGCGGTGGCGCTTATGCCCAGGCCGCCGCTCGGGCGCTGCTGGAGAATACTGAACTGCCTGCCAAGGAAATTGTTGCCAAGGCGCTCACCATTGCGGGTGATATTGATATTTATACCAATCAGGCTCACGTCATCGAGTCCCTCGATTAATTTGATTCATTCCTCCGAGAAGCTATTACCATGTCACAAATGACTCCCCAGGAAATCGTTCACGAACTCGATAAACACATCATTGGTCAAGTTAGCGCAAAGCGCGCTGTTGCGATTGCACTCAGGAACCGCTGGCGCAGACAGCAAGTGACTGAACCGCTGCGGCAGGAAATTACCCCCAAGAATATCCTGATGATTGGTCCCACCGGCGTAGGTAAAACAGAAATTGCACGGCGTTTGGCGAAGCTCGCGGACGCCCCGTTTATCAAGATAGAAGCGACCAAGTTTACTGAGGTCGGCTATGTTGGGCGTGATGTCGATTCCATCATTCGCGATCTGGTGGAATCCGCCATCAAACAGGGGCGCGAGCGGGAAATCAGGAAAATGCGCCCGCTCGCGGAAGATCGCGCTGAAGAGCGGATTCTCGATGTATTGCTGCCACCTGCGCGCGATTTGGATTTCCGGGCAGAGAGCGAGGAAAGCAGTGCCACCCGACAAAAATTCCGCAAGAAACTGCGTGAAGGTGAGTTGGATGATAAGGAAATAGAAATCGAAGTCGCAGCGACTCAGGCAAGCATGGAGATCTTTGCTCCCCCAGGAATGGAAGAGTTGACTTCGCAAATCCAGGGCATGTTTCAGACGATGGGGGGGGGCAAAAAGAAAGCGCGCAAACTCACCATCCGCGAAGCCAAAAAAATCCTGATCGAGGAAGAAGCAGGGCGGCTGATCAATGACGAGGAGCTCAAGCTGCGCGCAGTGCAGAATGTCGAGCAAAACGGTATCGTGTTTCTCGATGAAATCGACAAGATTACCAGCCGCTCTGAAACATCGGGCGCTGATGTATCGCGGCAAGGCGTGCAGCGTGATCTATTGCCGCTGGTCGAGGGCACCACGATTTCCACCAAGTATGGCATGATCAAGACGGATCACATCCTGTTCATTGCCAGTGGCGCCTTTCATTTGGCCAAGCCGTCTGATCTGATTCCCGAGTTGCAGGGGCGTTTTCCGATCCGGGTGGAATTGGGAAGCCTGAGCGCAGACGATTTCGAGCAGATTCTCACCAATACCGATGCCTGTCTGACACGGCAATATCAGGCGCTCTTGGAAACCGAGGGGATCGAGCTGAGCTTCTCGGAGGATGCCATCAAGCGATTGGCGGAAATTGCCTATTCAGTCAACGAAAAAACCGAAAACATTGGCGCGAGAAGACTGCATACTGTCATGGAAAAACTGCTGGAAGAAGTGTCTTTCAACGCCACCAAGCGCAGCGGCGAATCCATCGTTATCGATGCGGCGTATGTCGATGCCCGTCTCAAGGAACTCTCCCAGAGTGAGGATCTGGCCAGATATGTGCTGTAGCAACCTTTCCCTGGAAAGGATCTCCCGTGCCCGCACGTGAGGTCGTTATCCTCAGTGGCGTACGCACCGCAATCGGAGATTACGGCAAGGCGCTCAAGGATGTTGCTCCTACCGCCCTGGCAGCAAAGGTAGTGCGTGAAGCCGTTAGCCGCGCGGGCGTCGAGCCTGCTGAAGTGGGGCATCTGGTTTTGGGGCATGTGATTCACAGTGAGGCCCGCGATATGTACCTGGCTCGAGTGGCAGGCCTGGAAGGAGGACTGCCGCAATCAACCGTAGCCTTGACGCTGAACCGGGTATGCGGCAGCGGGTTACAGGCTATCTTATCCGCTGCTCAAGCGATAGGGTTCGGCGATACCGATGTCGCCGTCGCAGGGGGCGTGGAATCGATGAGCCGGGCAGGTTATTTGTTACCTGCGCTGCGCTGGGGACAGCGCATGAAAGATAGTCCGGCGGTAGATATGATGGTTGGCGCGCTGACTGATCCGTTCGATCAGGTTCATATGGGCATAACGGCAGAAAACATCGCCAGGAAATGGAACATTACGCGCGAGGAACAAGATCAATTTGCCATGGAAAGTCATCGGCGGGCGATGGCGGCAATCAAGCAGGGTTATTTCAAGACGCAGATCTTGCCCATTGGAATCTCCTCGCGTGAAGGAATCAGGCTTTTTGATACCGATGAGCATCCGCGCGAGCAGGTTAGCCTGGAGAAGCTGACTGGGCTGCCCAGCGTTTTTCAGGAGAATGGCACGGTGACCGCAGGGAATGCTTCCGGTATCAACGATGGCGCAGCTGCCATGGTGCTCATGAACGCGCGAGCTGCTGAACAAAAGAATCTGAAACCGCTAGCCTGCCTGGTTGCTTATGGCCATGCCGGTGTAGACCCTCAATACATGGGAATAGGTCCGGTTCCGGCGGTGCAGCAGGCGCTGAGCCGTGCCGGACTTAAGCTTGCCGATATGGATGTGATTGAATCCAATGAGGCCTTCGCGGTTCAGGCTTGTGCAGTGGCGCGTGAACTCGGTTTTGATCCAGTTAAGACGAATCCCAATGGGGGGGCCGTGGCGTTCGGGCATCCAATTGGGGCGACCGGCTGCATTCTGTCAGTCAAAGCGATCTATGAACTGCATCGGGGAGGCGGGCGTTATGCTTTGGTGACTATGTGTATAGGCGGCGGACAGGGGATTGCCGCCATCTTTGAACGGCTGTGATCGCATTCATGCGGTCGTTTATCCAATAAGCCATGCCCTCCATTCCTTCCGGTCATGCGCTGCGGGTGCTCTTCATTACGCCGGAAGTTTATCCATTGTGCAAGACTGGCGGATTGGGCGATGTCAGTGCAGCTTTGCCTGCTGCCTTGCGGCAACTGACAGTGGATATTCGCTTGTTATTACCCGGCTATCCGTCCGTTTTGTCAGGACTCAAGCATAAGCGCAAGGTTGCCGTATTCGATGATCTTCCTCATTTTCCGCCTGCTACGTTATGGTCTGCCAAGTTGCAGAGCAGTCCATTGACGAGCGTACCGGTCTACGTCATTGATTGCCCGGTATTGTACCAGCGTGGAGGCGGGCCTTATCTGGATACTATGGGGAAAGATTGGCCGGACAATGCCTTGCGCTTCGGCTTGCTTTCAAAAATAGGCGCGATCCTGGCGAGTGACGCCAATCCACTGGCATGGCGGCCGGATATTGCGCATTGCAATGACTGGCAAAGCGGGCTCGCACCTGCTTACCTTCATTTTTATCCGGGAAAAAAAGCTGCTTCCCTCATGACGATTCATAATCTTGCCTTCCAAGGCTGCTTTCCCTCTGAAACCGTCACCCAGCTGGGATTGCCCGCGAGCAGCTTTGATATTAACGGCCTGGAATATTACGGTAATCTGTCATTTATCAAGGCTGGCCTTTATTATGCTGATCGTATTTCTACAGTCAGCCCCAGCTATGCCCGGGAAATCCAGCAAGCGCCGCTTGGCTTTGGCTTGCAAGGATTGCTGGCTGCACGTAGCCAGCATATTCATGGTATCGTCAACGGTATTGATACCAGGGAATGGGACCCTGTCACCGATCCTCATCTCAACAAGAACTATTCCAGCAAACAACTTGCTGCAAAGCAAGATAACAAGCTTGCGATCCAGCGGGAAATGGGACTGGAAATCGATAGGGATATTTTGCTGTTTGCTGCAATCAGCCGCTTCAGTGAACAAAAAGGCTATGACCTTATCCTGCAGGTAGCCTCGCAGCTCGTGCAAATACCGGCGCAGCTGGTGTTGCTGGGAAGTGGTGATGCCAAACTGGAGAAGGATCTGGCCAGGCTGGGAGAAACTTATCCTGGCAGGATTGTGGCGCAAATCGGTTTTGATGAGGCTTTGTCGCACCGGATTGAAGCGGGTGCTGACAGTTTCCTGATGCCGTCTCGTTTCGAGCCATGCGGCTTAAACCAGATGTATAGCCAGCGTTATGGTACACCTCCGCTGGTCCATGCCACTGGGGGGCTGATCGATACGGTGGTGGATTGTACGCCTGCTACGCTTGCCGATGGAAGCGCCAGCGGCTTTCAATTCTTTCACATGATCCCTGAGGATTTCATGACAGGCATTCGACGTGTCGTGACAGCCTACCGCAATAAGCCCCTTTGGCAGCGACTGCAGAAAAACGGTATGCGCAAGGATTTCAGCTGGCAAGTCAGTGCCATGGCCTACCGTAACATTTATCAGTTATTGGCGACTGGTTCAGATTGATCGCAACCGAGGGCGATCTACCACGCCTTCTGATTTTCTGCCGATATCATCAGTTTGTGGTAGACAGCTAGACGCCGCGCATTGATTTTGCCATCCTGGGCTGCCGACAAGAGTGCACAATCCGGTTCCTTAATGTGGCGGCAGTTGCTGAAGCGGCATTGTCCAAGATAGGGACGGAATTCAACGAATCCCCATGCCAGCTCCCTGCTGTCAATATGATGCAGCCCAAATTCCTGCAAGCCAGGTGAATCGATGATGCTGCTTTTCGAATCAAGATGATAGAGTCGCGTATGCGTGGTGGTATGTCGTCCGCTATCAAGCGCGGTGGAGATTTCCATGGTGGTGCGCCGCGCATCCGGAATCAGCGCGTTGATGATGGTCGATTTACCCATCCCCGATTGGCCGGTCAGCACAGTGGTATGGCCTTGCAGATAAGGCCTGAGCGGTTCGATATTCTGGCAGGCGCTGATAGTCAGCAGGGGATAGCCAAGCGATTGATAAAATGCTAGCGTAGCAATAGAGGCCCGTGTCTGCTCCAGCAAATCGGCCTTGTTCAGCAGAATGAATGCCTTAATATGCTGGTTTTCTGCCGCAATCAGGCAACGGTCGATTAATTCCTCACTGAAGCTCGGGACTGCCGCAATCACGATGATGAGCTGAGTGACATTAGCCGCGATCAGTTTTTGACGGAATGCATCACTGCGGTGCAATAAGCTCGAGCGTGGTAAAACAGTTTCTATGACGCCTTGCCCTGGTGTCGTAGGCAGGATTTCAACTTGATCCCCGCAAGTTACGCCTCCTTTCTTTCCACGCATGACACACGTTAGCAGCGTGCCATCC
This sequence comes from uncultured Nitrosomonas sp., assembly GCA_964554625.1. Lineage (GTDB taxonomy): Bacteria > Pseudomonadota > Gammaproteobacteria > Burkholderiales > Nitrosomonadaceae > Nitrosomonas. The sequence continues at coordinate 28,819 of CAZKPL010000020.1, forward strand.
TGTGTTTTGATTTCGTATTGCCTGCCGTAGGTGGCGACCACCTGCCCTACGGCTGACCGGGTAAGTTCTCTGGACGAGGGATGCTTTGAGCTCAAATTCTGAACAGCCAATCAATTTTGGCCGCGCAAATAAAATCATTTTCAGACAGTCCATTGATGGCATGAGTCATGTATTCGACATGACACTTGTTATAACCTACTGTCATGTCAGGGTGATGATCTTCGCGGTGAGAGATCCAGGCTGCAGCGTTTACAAAGGCCATCGTTTGATAGTAATTTTTGAATTCAAATGTCTTGCTGATTTTATTGTTCGCAAGCGACCATCCTTCGAGCTGTTGCAGCAATTTGCCTGCTTCCTCGGCAGTGAGAGGAGGTACTCCGCCTTCGCAGGGTTTGCATTGCTTGTTCGTTAAATCACAGATATCGGTCATAAGCACACCTATACGGGAATGAGTTTTTTGAGTTGGGCAATACGAATTGCAGCCGGAGGATGCGAATCGTAAAAAGCGGAATGCAATGGATCGGGCGTGAGCGTTGCCGCATTATCCTGATAGAGCTTTACTAATGCGCGAATCAGGTCAGCTGCGGAAGCGTTGTGTGCCGCATATTCATCCGCCTCGAATTCATGTTGACGGGAATACAGGCTGGATAGCGGGTGCAGTAAAAAGGTAAATACCGGCATCACCAGAAAAAATAGCAGCAGCGCCATCGCTGTGGAAGACAGGGATGTGGCAGAAGCGCCTAATCCTTGGTAGAACCAATCCTGCTGCATCAGATAACCTAATAACCACAAAAATGCCAGACTGACGATGAATGACCAAATGATCCGTTTGATGACGTGATGGCGTTTGAAATGACCGAGCTCGTGGGCAAGTACGGCTTCTACTTCTGTTGCTTCGAGACGCGATAGCAAGGTATCGAAAAAGACGATCCGCTTGGTTTTGCCAAAGCCGGTAAAATACGCGTTGCCATGGTTGCTGCGGCGTGATCCATCCATCACAAACAAACCGCTGGATTTAAAACCGCACTTATGTAAAAGCTGCTCGATACGCGTTCTGAGAGAAGCATCTTCCAGCGGCGAAAATTTATTGAACAGGGGCGCGATCCATGTCGGATAAATGGCCAGCAGGAAGAGGTTGAAGGCGATCCATGCAAGCCAGGCATAAAGCCACCAGTTATCCCCCATTTTCTCCATCAACCATAAGATGCCGAACAACAACGGCGCACCCAATAACAGGCCTAATGCATATTGCTTGATGAGATCAGAAAAGAACATGGCAGGCGTCATCTTGTTGAAGCCAAACCGCTGCTCAATGACAAAAGTCCGGTAATAACTGAAAGGGATTTCGGCCACGCTCAATAGCAAAGCCACGCTGATAATGAGCGCCATGCCGTGTTGTATCGGATCAGTAAGCCAGTTTGCCCAGAAGTCTGCGAGGACATTTAACCCGCCTCCCAGCGTGAGCATCAGCAGCAGGACAACATGCATTAGGGTACTGGGATAATCCAGGCGGGTCTTGGCACAGGTATAATCAGCAGCTTTCTGATGAGCCGCAAGATCAATTTGTGATGCGAAATCTTGCGGAACATTGCCGCGATAGGCGCGAATGTGGCGGATGTGCCGCGTAGCCAGCCACAATTGGGTAAAGGTAGTCAGTAATAATGCAGTAATAAATATAGCAGTGAAAGTTTGCATGGCAATATAGTCAGGATGGAAATATAACGAAATTTGCGCTCGCCTATCATGAAGTGACGGGCAACTTGCAATATGACACAATCAATCTATTAAAATTCAAGAAAGTTCATTATGGCACAAGATAGTAATAACCTCATCTGGATAGACATGGAAATGACCGGTCTGAATCCTGATGCCGACCGTATCATAGAAATCGCCCTGGTCGTGACCGATTCGCAGCTCAATGTGGTGGCGGAAGCGCCGGTATTGGTGGTGTCGCAGCCAGTCGCCATACTGGATGGCATGGATAAATGGAACCAATCGACGCATGCCAAATCTGGATTGATTGATAAGGTCAAAGCTTCCAGGATTACGGAAGCGCAGGCAGAGACAAGCATGCTCGCCTTTTTACAAGCCCATGTACCCTCCGCTGCCTCGCCGATGTGCGGTAATTCGATTTGCCAGGATCGGCGCTTTCTTGCTCGCGCCATGCCACAGCTGGAAGCTTACTTTCATTACCGTAACCTGGATGTCAGCACCCTCAAGGAACTGGCTAAACGCTGGAAACCTGGCATCATGGCGGGGCTGAGCAAGGAAAGTAAACATGAAGCGTTGGCTGATATTTATGATTCGATCAACGAATTAAAATACTATCGTGAGCATTTTATCGTCCCATGACAATCACGGTATTTATCTCGTCAAGGAGAGCAATCAATGAGTATCCGAACTACATTCACCGTCACAGTCAATCCCAAAATACCCGCTCGCCTGTCCCGTCTGGAAGAGTTAGCCAATAACCTTTGGTATAGCTGGGATCGCGAAACACGTGCTTTGTTTTCCCGTATCGATCCACGTTTGTGGGAAGCAGCTGGACATAATCCCAAAGCTTTCCTCAAGCGAGTCGATGAATCATTGCTACACAAGGCTGCGGCGGACCAAACGTTTCTTTCCAGCTATAACAGCGTGTTATTGGCTTATGATTCGTATCATTCAGAGTCTTTGCAGTACAACCACATCGAAGGCTTCAATCCAGGCGATCGGGTTGCTTATTTTTGCTTTGAATTTGGCTTCCATGAAAGCCTTCCGGTCTATTCAGGAGGGCTGGGTATCCTGGCAGGGGACCACTGCAAGGCGGCCAGTGACTTATGCTTGCCTTTTGTTGCGGTCGGTCTGCTTTACCGGCAAGGTTATTTCTTCCAGACTATCGATAGTCAGGGGAATCAGCAGGCGGTTTATACCGATTCAGATTTTGAAGATCTGCCCGTGAAGCCGGCTTTGCATGATGATGGCTCAGAAGTCCGTGTGCAGGTGGCCTTGCCGGGACGTAAAGTGATGGCGAAAGTGTGGCAGGTGGTCATAGGTCATGTGAGTTTGTATTTGCTGGATACCGATTTACCGGAGAATCCACAGAATGACCGCTTGATCACCCATCAGCTTTATGGCGGAGATAAAGCGCTGCGCATTGAACAGGAAATCATACTGGGGATAGGTGGGGTTAGCGCATTACAGGAGATGGGGATCAAACCCACTGTATGGCACAGTAACGAAGGGCACGCGGCATTTATGATGCTGGAGCGGGCGCGCAGTCTGGTGCGGCAGGGACTGGATTTTGCCAGTGCGGTTGAAGCAGTGGCGGTCAATACCGTGTTTACCACGCACACTGCTGTACCCGCTGGGCACGACCATTTCTCCAGAGCTATGATGCATGACTATTTTAGCGGGTTTTGCCATGATCTGAAGATTTCCTGGGAAGAATTTATGGCGCTGGGGCATATGCCAGGTTGTGATGATTTCAATATGACGGCACTGGCTATCCATATGTCACGCACGCATAACGGTGTCAGCAAGATACATGGTGATGTGTCTGCTCGTATTTGCCACGATCTCTGGCCGCAGATCGAGCCTGAGGAAAATCCGATTGCCTATATTACCAATGGTGTGCATGTACCGACTTTTCTGGCGCAGGAATGGTCTGATCTGTTTGATCGCTATCTTGGCTACGAATGGCGCAACAGGACGTGCGACACGGAATTCTGGTCATTGGTGGACGCCATTCCTGATCATCTGTTCTGGAGTGTGCGACAGACGCTGAAATCACAAATGTTTTATGGCATCCGCGCACGCCTGACCGAACAAAACAAACGCAATAGCGGTTCAGAAGCCCATCTCGACCGGCTCCTGAAGCTGGTCGATCCGATCAACCCCAATGTGCTGGTACTAGGCTTCGCACGCCGCTTTGCAACTTATAAGCGCGCGACCTTGTTATTCGAGAACCTCGACTGGTTAAGGAGAATTCTGCTTGACCCGGAACAGCCGGTACTGCTCATTTTTTCGGGTAAAGCCCATCCAGCGGATATTCCAGGTCAGGATTTGATTCGACGGATTAGCCAGGTATCGCGGATGCCGGAATTTGAAGGGCGGATTCTGCTGGTGGAGAACTACGACATGCGCCTTGCCCGCAGGTTGGTGGCTGGCGTGGATGTCTGGCTCAATAGCCCCATTTATCCACTTGAAGCGAGTGGTACTTCCGGTATGAAGGCCGGGATCAATGGCACACTTAATGTGAGCGTGCTCGATGGCTGGTGGGAAGAAGGTTATGATGGCAAAAATGGCTGGGCAGTCAAACCGGCGTCAGATGATACAGAAGCGGTCTTGCGTGATAAGGATGAGAGTCAGTCGTTTTACGAGATTCTGCAGGATCAGGTCATTCCTATGTATTATCGCCGCGGCAAATTCGGGTATTCTCCAGAATGGGTCAAGATGGCCAAATACTCAATGACGTCTTTATTACCCCGCTACAATGCAACGCGCATGGTAAGCGAATATGTCAGTAAATTTTACGTGCCCGCTAAGGAGCAAGGCGCGCAGTATGCCCGGGACGATTTTGCCAATGCGAAAAGCATCGCTGCCTGGAAAGCGAAAGTAAGCGCGGCATGGGGAGGGGTTTCGCTGCGGCGGCTGGATGCGCCATGCAAGCAGATCAATTTTGGTACTACCCTGAATTTCAAGGTGGCAGCCAAATTGGATGGCTTGCAGCCAGACGATGTCGTGGTGGAGCTGTTACTTTGCCGGCAATACAAGAAAATGAGACTGAACAGCTTCCAGCATTTCCGCTTTGAATTTGCCGAAGTGGACACGACGGGCGAGCATTTATTCGAGCTGCATCACATGCCTGAGTTATGTGGCAGGCAGGAATATTATTTGCGCATGTATCCTTGTCATCCGCTGCTGACTCATCCGCTGGAGATGGGCAGGATGGTGTGGGTGTAGCGCTTTTCCCGGAACACTATTTCGCTGGATGACACTTTGCTTTTTGGCTTGCTCGTATTATTGGCCTAGACCGAAATCTCCAGATTATCAATCAAGCGCGTATGGCCCAGCCTTGCTGCACCGAGGATGACCAGATCAGTATCGCTGGCATGAGCGGGCAGGAGCGTTTCACGATGCTGCAAGGCGATGTAGTCGACTTGCCATCCGCGACTGGTAAGATCCGATTCTGCGGATATTTCCAGTGACCGGAAGTCACGATGGCCTTGCTCTATGGCTTGCTTTATTTGGAGCAGGGTATGAAACAGATGACTCGCCTGCTGCCGTTCCACTCCACTCAGATAGTTGTTACGGGAGCTCAGCGCGAGTCCGTCTTCGGAACGCACCGTTTCACCCGTCATGATGTCGATGGGTAGATTCAACTGCTGCACCATGTTTCGCACGATGTGCAATTGTTGATAATCTTTCTTGCCAAATAGGGCTAACTGCGGCTGGACGATATTGAATAATTTCAGTACGACGATCGCCACGCCTTGAAAAAAACCGGGGCGAAATGCGCCTTCCAGCGTATCGGCTACTGGCGGGAGCAGCAACTGGAATTCCTGGGGGACAGGATAAAGCGTTTCTTCATCAGGTAAAAATACGATGTCAGCGCCGAGTTTCTGCAGGAGCTGGCAATCGTTTGCCTGGGTGCGCGGATAACGGTCAAAATCTTCATGGGGCGCAAATTGCAGGCGGTTGACGAAAATGCTCACCACGGTACAGCCTGCGTTTTGCTGTGCAATTCGCACCAGAGACAAATGGCCCTCGTGCAAATTGCCCATGGTGGGTACCAGCGCAATCGATGGCTCGCGTTGCAGGCGAGTTCGCAACGCGGCAATGTCAGTGATGATTTCCACGGGTAGCGCTTTGCGAGAATTGAAGCTTATAGTTAGAAGGCATGCTCTGCTGCCGGGAATTTCCCGGCCTTCACTTCTGCGACATAATGCGCGATCGCTGCCTGCACGCTCTCTGCACCCATCATGAAATTCTTGATGAAACGCGGTTTATTCCCTGGATAGATTCCCAGCATGTCGTGCAGAACCAGTACCTGAGCCGAGCAGTCTGCTCCTGCGCCAATGCCGATAGTGGGAATGGAAAGTCCTCGGCTGATCTTGCCGGCCAGGGAAGCCGGAATCGTTTCCATTAACAACATGCCTGCCCCTGCTTCCTGCAAGAGGATGGCGTCGTTCAGGAGCTGTTCCGCTTCGTTAGCCGTTCTTCCCTGAACTTTATAGCCCCCAAGCTGATGAACGGATTGCGGCAGCAAGCCGATATGCGCGCATACCGGGATACCTCGCTGGGTAAGGAAATCAATGGTGTCGGTCATCACCTGGCCGCCTTCAATCTTGACCATCTGCGCACCTGCAGCCATGAGTCTGGCGGCATGCATGAAGGTTTCCTCGGGAGATACCTGAAATGTGCCAAAAGGCATGTCGACCATGATAAACGCCTTGCTTGATCCACGCACGACGCACTGGGTATGATAAATCATATCATCCAGCGTCACGGGCAAGGTGCTGGCATGGCCCTGCAGAACATTGCCCAGCGAATCGCCTACCAACAGCATATCGATGCCTGCATTTTCCAGCAGAGTGGCGAAGGTGGCATCATAGCAAGTGAGCGCAGCGATTTTGCTGCCTGCTGTGTGCATTCTTTGTAAGGTATCTCGAGTTATTCTCATGTCAATTAGTCCTGAACGACTTATAGATATTCCCTAAGGCCGCAGTTGAAATATTCCCGTGCGCCTCGCATCTGGCTGATGCGCTGGAGCAACAGGTTAAAATCAGCCGTGTTGTTGGCAAAATTGAGATTATCGCTGTTGACAGTGATTACGGGCGCTTTATCGTATTGATGGAAAAACTGCGTATAGCTACTGGATAATTTATGCAGATATTCTTCAGGTATATTTCTTTCATAAGCGTTGCCACGACGCTTGATTCGTTCGAGCAGCTTCTCTGGTGAAGCCTGAAGATAAATGACTAGGTCAGGGGAAGGCGCCTGAGGCTGCATTTGATGATAAATTTTCTGATAGAGATCAAATTCAGGTTGGCTCAGCGTGATGCGGGCAAATAATTGATCTTTCTCCAGTAAGAAATCGCTGATCATCGGTCTTGAGAGCAGGTCGGCCTGCGTCCAGCCCTGGAATTGGTTGATGCGCTGGAGTAAAAAGGAGAGCTGCGCCGGCAATGCGTAGCGCGAGATATCGCCATAAAATTTTCCAAGGAAAGGATTTTCTTCCGGACGCTCCAGTAATAAGGCGCATTCCAAGTAGTCTGCCATATTCTGGGCAAGGCTGGTTTTACCCGCGCCAATAGGACCTTCGATGGCAATATGGTGGTATTTTTCCAGTATCATGATGTTGAAATACATTCCAGTCGTTGTTCAGTACAGGCGGCCAGCAGGCTGGCAACTAACCCCTGTCCGGGGATCATGCAATCCGGTTCGATCTCCATGAGCGGTTGCAATACGAATGCGCGCTCATGCATGCGGGGGTGGGGCAAAGTCAAACCTTCCTCATGGCATTGCAGATCATCATATAACAATAAATCTAGATCAAGGGTGCGCGGCGCGTTGGGGTAGGTTCGAATACGTCCGCAATGCCGCTCGATTTCGAGTAAGGCCCTGAGGAGATCATGAGCCATCAGCGCTGTTTCCAGGAGGATCACCGCATTGATGAAATCAGGTTGATCAACTGCTCCCATCGGCGCGCTGCGGTACAGGGAAGATTGTTTTAGCAAGCGGCAATCAGGAAGCGCAGCAAGCAGTGAAATGGCTCGCCTGATTTGGTATAGGGGGTTTTCCAGATTGCTGCCTAAACCAATAAAGGCTGGTCTGGCTGGCTGGGTTCCAGTAGCAGGCATCAGGTCATGTTTCCGTAGGAGGCGCTAAATTGGTTGCATCGCTTTTGCTTTTGTTATGGTCTGCGGATTCTGCGGGCTTGCGACGCCGCTTGCTTCTCTTGCGCCGCTTGGGTGTAGTTTCCCTCAATAGCATTGCTTCGCGGGTGGCGGCATCCGTATGCTGGAAAATTTTCCACCATTGACCGACTTCCTGATCAATTTCGCCGCTTTCACAGCGCAGCCATAAAAAATCATACGCCGCGCGGAAACGTGGATGCTCAAGGAGGCGAAATGGCCTGCGTCCTGCTCGCGCCACAAAGCGTGGCTGGAGTGACCAGATATCATAAATGAATGAATCCAGCCGCCTCGGGATGGCGAGTTGCTGGCGTTGTAATTCCAGAATTTCAACCATCGCCATATGGAGGGCGGGAATGGGCTTCACCCCTTCTGCCTGCCGTTTGTTCCAGACGGCAAGCACTTCATGCCAGAGCAGGGCGGCAAACAGGAAGCCGGGTGATACGGGCTTATCCTGCTGGACACGCTCATCGGTATTTTTAAGCGCCAAAGTGATAAAGCGTTCTCCCAGGGGTTGCTCAAGAATCACATCAAGCATGGGAAGCAAACCGTGATGAAGCCCGCGCATACGCAAATCCACGATACAGCCAAGAGAGTGGCCAGACATCAACAGCTTCAGCATTTCATCGAATAATCGGGCCGCTGGCACATTCTGCAACAACGGCGCCAGGTCACCTATGGGCGTCGCAGTCAGCTCATCGAGCTGGATATCCAGCTTGGCTGCCAAGCGAACTGCCCGCAGCATGCGAACGGGATCTTCCCGATAGCGTTGGATCGGTTCGCCGATAATGCGCAGGCGCTTGGCCTTGATATCCTCATAACCATCGAGATAATCAAGAATTTCTTCAGTAGCAGGATTATAAAACAGCGCATTGATCGTAAAATCGCGCCGCATCACATCTTCTTCCTGACTGCCAAAAATGTTGTCATGCAGCAAGCGCCCGAATTGGTCGGCGTGGTTCTGGGCAGTTATGCCCGTGTCGCCATCAGCAGGGCAATTGGCGCGAAAAGTAGAGACTTCTACAATCTCGGTGCCATAGGTAACGTGCACCAGGCGAAAACGCCGTCCAATGATGCGGGAACGACGAAATAGTCCGCGCACCTGCTCCGGTGTAGCGTTGGTCGCCACATCAAAATCCTTGGGTTCCAGTCCCAGCAATAAATCACGAATAGCACCGCCGACTATGAATGCGGAGAATCCGCCCTGTTGCAAGGCTGCGGTCACTTTTAATGCGGCTGGGCTAATTTGCTGACGGGTAATGCCATGCTCCTCGCGCGATACTGTGCGCAACATTGAAGCAGAGCTGGAGGCAGATGAATTACGCGTGAAGATACGTTGAAAAAATTTACGGATCATTGCAAGACACTGAAAAGATCAGTCACGGATTATCCTGGAAACCGCAGTTGGACGGAAGGGGAGTGTGTGCCGATCCGGACGCAAGGCAGGGCGCGACAAGGCCGCAGGGAGTGGCCCTGCAGCGGAGAGCAACGCCGCATTTGCGCCGTAGCGGCATTACCATCCGGTTGAATGAAAAGTTTGCGAGGATATCTTTATGTGTCATGAACTTGGCTTGCCGATCACGCGGTCAACTGCAGTTTTTAGGATTATACACTTGGTCATGCGTTCGTACTAAATGGTTCACTTCCTTTGCACTGGGTTCATGGTAAAACTTGACGCATGACTTGATATTCTGGAGAGAGCGCCTGCCGGCGTAGATAATTTACCGGAAAAATTATTTTCATGCTGGCAGGCGCAGGTGAGGCGAAAAGGCCGAAACATCCAGTCATGCAATAATACGCCAGCAGGTTTGGGATCAAAGGTCATCGAGGGAACAGGAATAAAGGGAAGCTGACCGGTAAGCCGGATTCTGTCTTGGACAGTCATTCCTCTAGGTACACGGTTACCCGTGCACTCAAGCAACCTACCCGCAGGCTCAGCGAGCAGCATCATAGCCTGCCTATTTGGTCTTGCTCCGGATGGAGGTTACCGCGTTTCACCGTAACTTAATACGCTCGTCTCTG
>CAZKPL010000021.1:0-37244 GCA_964554625.1 uncultured Nitrosomonas sp.
AATCGATAAAAGCAGCTTAACTGAGGTGTCCGGTTTTACTTGACCAGGTCACACTTCAAAGTCAGATCCAATAAGCTTTCTGACATTGCTCTATTACCAGTCATACTTTCGTCATATATTCAATCTAATATAAATCTTAGATTATCTAATTGTATCCAAATTATCAACAATACAGTTCATCTATTGGTACTTATTTTTTATATATTTAGTAGATATTATTAACATTAGGAATTAAGCTACTCAGAATCAAATGAAGGAAATGATGTTAATACGTTAAAAAATAATAACCTTATTATTAGCAGCCTCAATTGTAGCTGATTCTGAGTGACAAGATAATGCATCACGCTTAATAGCAAATTAATACAGATATGTTTCCCAAAAAGAACGTATTCGTAATATGGTTATTCTTAACAAAGTCACCAAACAATAATCTTTAGAGGCGGAAAGGAGTGAAATTCAAGCTATTTAATGGAGGCATCATTATGAAAACAAGACCCCTTTTGTTGGCAGGTCTGATGCTTAGTCTTTTGTCTGCTTGCGCGCAAATGAATCCTGTGGGAAGTGTTCAAAATAACCAAATTCATGATACTAATCGACTTACCATAGATCACAGCAATCATGATGCCCTAGCGCAGTATTATGAAAATATAGCTAGAGAGATGCAAGCGAAATTAAAAGAGCAAAAGAAGCTGCTCCAGGAGTATGAAGATCACAGCTACTATTATGGAAGGAAGGGTCAAGATCTTAAATCTCATACATCTGCCAACATTCGCTATTATAAGAACTCATTAAAAGAGAATTTAAAAGAAGCGGCCATTCATCGCAAAATGGCAAAAGAGCAGAAAGAGCACCATTATACCGACCTGATGCAGACAAGCACAATTCCAGCTCAATAAAAGAAAAGGCAGCAAAGCCTAACTTCAAAAAAACAATATGAGAACCGGCACAAGCATGATACCAACAACTGGTTGGTATCATGGATTTAGAATAAAATACTCGAATACCTACTAAGCTAAACCCAAAAACCTTATTTTATATAAGGGATATATTCTTAATCAGAAAGAAATAGTTGTCAGAATGGTAGTAAAAAATCGAGTGAAAATAGAATCTGATCCTTGTTGCCAGCAAAAGGTCTATAAGCAGCTGCCTTATAAGCGTTGACCCTATCGTAGCGTATGTTAGAGCGAACATTAAGTTTCCTTATCGGATCCCATTTAAGCTTCAACGCTTTAGCCACCTTCCAGTTCATTCCAACAGTGACTGAGTAATAATCAGCAGGTGTAATGGTTACACTGTTAATATCACCCGCAAAGCTGGCTGCTGTCCCATTAACAATATTGGTAGCAGCTGCTATTCGGAAAGGCGATGGATTACGGAAACCATCTCTGTCACGAAACCACTCGCCTCGAATACCTACTGACAAGTCATCTGTAAGATCATGATACAAGTGTGTAATGAAACTAACCCATTCAGCATTCTTCGTTACATTAATATACTTAAGATTATTCAATAAAACTCCACCTGCATAACCATGAACATGGTGAAGGACTAAAAGAGTTTTAGGTGTGATTCTATGCTGCAGCACTATGTTATACATTCCCCATGGTTCGTTACTCCGTGTGGAGGTTTTACTATAAGTACCTGTAACATTGAGTGAGGTTGCATGATCATCGCTGGTCCACGTAATGCCGGCAATGCCACCCCAGTTACCTAACTGCTTATCCCACCCTCCATCCCAGCCTCCATTAGCGCTACCAGTAATAACACTTCCGGAAACTGCCCAGTTGTTATTGATTGTATAGTTTGTTTGCACACCGGTATGCGTAAAGGGCTCACCAACATTTAAAGTATAAGTTCGCGAATAAAAAAAGTTTTCAGGGGCAGGAACTGTCTCAAAGCCAGTTGGTGAATAGAAATGGCCGATCTTGATATTGAGTCCATTTCCAATAGGCGCATATGCTTCTAAGTAAGTTTGCGGAAGCGCAATACCGTAAGTGCGTGTGGAAGAGCAACACAAATTGAGATCCCAATTGCTTCTCTCCAAGGTTTCTCCAGAATTCACATCAAAAGTTGGTACGCCGAAAGCTTGAGTAAAAATAGCATCTGTCCCAAACATGAAGTCGACGCGACCACCGAAATCCCACGCATCACCCATTGATACTACTGAACGACGCATAAACAGGTTAAATTGATTGAGCTGAAATTGATTGGCTTGATCGGTAAAAATAACAGGGCCATTATACCCATTAGTCTGACTGGGATTAAAAGTTGCGCCACCATTAATCCAACCACCAAACTCTACCCTGCTATTCCTAAAAAAGTTTATTAGATTATTAGCTTGAAGATTATCAGGATGCGAAGCGATAAAAAATATACTGACCGTTACAGCAAATAGCAGACATCTTGGATATTTCTGTATATATTCCAACTCTGTAACCACTCCGAAAAATCAAGGATAAAAAGCTATGCCACTTCTAATAACTGAGAGTTGCTCACTTTAATACTGTAAGCGGAGTAACTCATTGGAATAGGATATTATGGAAACAGTTATTTAGCGCAAGCAGTCAAATAAAGAAACATCTCCCACCGCATCCTTACTCACCCCGATTTCACTGTCCCTCGCAAGATATTCAAATTGTTTATGACATAGTCAATTATCTCTCAATAAATCAGAGATACCCAATCCATCACCCACATCCACTGTCAGTTCATGATGAAATAAGATACACAAAGCACAAGCAATCAGGATGGTTCATATACCTATTTCATTCTGAAAAAAACTCACGCGCTTTTTCCATCCATGATTTTGCCCGGGGGCTATGGCGAGAATTATCCTTTTGACTAATATCCTCCAGTTCTTGCAGTAGCTCCTTCTGTCGTGATGTTAGATTGACGGGTGTCTCCACCACAACATGACATAAGAGATCGCCCGCGGCATGGCTGCGCACACCTTTTATTCCCTTGCCTCGCAAGCGGAAGATCTTCCCAGTCTGAGTTTCCGAAGGAATCTTGATTTTTGCATGACCATCCAGTGTAGGAACCTCAATCTCCCCACCCAGCGCTGCTGCAGTAAAGCTGATAGGTATTTCACAGTGCAAATTATTACCATCTCGCTGAAACACGGAGTGACTGGATAAATGGATCACGACATACAGATCCCCTGGTGGACCACCATTGATTCCTGCTTCGCCTTCACCAGATATCCGAATGCGGTCACCCTCATCAACACCAACTGGAATTTTAATACTCAGAGTCTTATGCTGCTTAACTCTGCCCACTCCATGACACGATGGGCACGGCGTAGCAATGATTTTGCCGCTGCCATGGCATTTAGGGCATGTTTGCTGAATAGAGAAAAAGCCTTGCTGCATTCTAACCTGCCCATGCCCATCGCATGTCGTACAGGTTTTAGGTGAGGTCCCCGGTTTTGCGCCATCACCATGACAAGTATCACAAACCACCATGGTAGGAATCCGAATCTTGGTTTCAGCACCGCGAGCGGCTTGCTCCAAGGTAACTTCCAGGTTATAACGTAAATCGGCGCCGCGATGAACATTAGATCGCCCTCCGCCGCCGCCACGCATACCAAAAATATCACTGAAAATATCGCTGAATGCATCACCAAATCCATGCGCTCCCGCTCCTGCGGCACTGGCATCCACTCCCGCATGACCATACTGATCATATGCTGACCGTTTACTGGAATCAGACAGTACCTCATAGGCTTCTTTGACTTCTTTAAAACGCTCCTCAGCCTTGGCATCACCAGCATTCCGGTCTGGATGATATTTCATGGCTAGCTTACGATAAGCTTTTTTAATCTCACTTTCATCAGCATCTCTGCTGACACCAAGAACGTCATAGTAATCGCGTTTGCTCATAAAAGTTTCCGACTATCAGGAAATAATCAAAGCAGCAAAATTAGTTGGAAGATCATTTTGCTACATTTATTGGAATCCAGATTTAGTTCTGATTTAAAAATTAAAAATATTCTGATAAACACCAAAACGCAGAGTAAACAAGGAATTTTTTTATATCCTTGCATCTCTGCGCCTTGGCTCCCATGCAGCGAACTAAAAGAAATTATTTCTTATTTTTCACTTCTTCAAATTCAGCGTCGATCACTTCACCTTCTACCGCCTTCTCCTCTTTCTTGGAGGAAGCAGATTCAGTGCCCGATTGTGCTGATTGCGCCTGCTCCTGTGAATAAATCTTTTCTGCCAGTTTTTGGGAAGCTTCGGTCAGTGCTTGGGTTTTTGCCTCAATCGTATCCTTGTCATTCGATTTAAGGGCATCTTCCGCATCTTTCAGCGCAGCTTCAATTTTTGCTTTTTCATCTGCTGCTAGCCTATCGCCGTACTCTGTCAATGATTTCCTGATTGAGTGAATCATGGCGTCACATTGATTACGGCTATTGACAAGTTCCAGCGCTTTCTTATCTTCTTCAGCATGGGCTTCAGCATCCTTGACCATGCGCTGAATTTCATCTTCGGCCAAACCTGAACTTGCCTGGATCTTGATCTTATTTTCCTTACCGGTCGCTTTGTCTTTAGCTGACACATGCAATATACCGTTTGCATCAATATCAAAGGCCACCTCGATTTGCGGCATGCCACGGGGGGCGGGTGGAATATCTGTCAGGTTAAATTGCCCTAAACTTTTATTACCAGACGCCACCTCACGCTCACCTTGCAACACATGGATGGTCACTGCAGTCTGATTATCATCCGCCGTTGAAAACACCTGCTGCGCTTTGGTCGGAATAGTCGTATTCTTTTGAATCAGCTTGGTCATAACACCACCTAAGGTCTCAATACCCAGCGACAAGGGCGTCACATCCAATAACAGCACATCTTTGACATCGCCTTTCAAGACCCCTCCCTGAATAGCCGCTCCGATTGCAACAGCTTCATCGGGGTTGACATCTTTACGCGGTTCCTTGCCAAAAATCTCTTTGACTTTATCCTGTACTTTGGGCATACGAGTTTGCCCGCCCACCAAAATGACATCATTGATATCAGAAAAGGCTAAACCTGCATCCTTGATCGCTATGCGACATGGTTCAATCGTCCGTTCAATCAATTCTTCAACCAGACTCTCCAATTTAGCACGGGTAATCTTTACAGCGAGATGCTTCGGCCCCGAAGCATCTGCCGTAATATAAGGCAGATTGACTTCTGTCTGCTGACTGGACGACAGTTCAATTTTGGCCTTCTCCGCCGCGTCCTTCAAACGCTGCAGCGCAAGCATATCTTTTTTCAGGTCAATACCAGTTTCTTTCTTGAATTCATCAACCAGGTATTCGATCACACGCGAGTCAAAATCCTCACCACCCAGGAATGTATCCCCATTGGTAGCGAGCACCTCAAATTGATGCTCTCCCTCCACCTCTGCAATTTCGATAATGGAGATATCAAAGGTTCCACCGCCCAAATCGTATACCGCGATCTTGCGATCGCCTTCTTTTTTATCCATTCCGAAAGCCAGCGCAGCAGCAGTCGGCTCGTTGATAATGCGCTTGACTTCCAATCCGGCAATCCGGCCTGCATCCTTGGTCGCCTGACGCTGTGAATCATTGAAGTAAGCAGGTACCGTAATCACTGCCTCCGTTACCGACTCTCCCAGGTAATCCTCAGCAGTTTTTTTCATTTTTATCAATACCTGTGCTGAAATCTCGGGAGGTGCAATTTTTCTTCCACGCACCTCCACCCAGGCATCATTATTGTCCGCACGAACAATACTGTAAGGCACCATTTTAATGTCTCTCTGCACCATATCTTCGTCAAAACGACGGCCAATAAGCCGTTTGACGGCAAACAGGGTATTCTTGGGATTGGTCACAGCTTGCCGTTTAGCAGAAGCACCCACCAGGATTTCACTCTCATCCGTGTACGCTACGATAGAAGGCGTTGTCCGCGCACCCTCCGAATTTTCAATGACCTTGGGCTTACCATTCTCCATCACTGCAACACAAGAGTTAGTGGTACCCAAGTCGATACCGATTATTTTTGACATACTTGCTCGATCCTTTAGAAGGTTAAAACTAAGAATTTATCTAATATTCTGGAAGTAGAGATTCCTGCTGAAATTTCAAGTCTCTTTGGCTTTTGAAACAGCTACCATCGCCGGACGAATTATCCGATCGTGCAGCATATATCCCCGCTGCAATACCTGCGTAACCGTATTCGGAGGAAGATCTGATTCCACCATACACATCGCCTGGTGCTGATGAGGATCGAATTTCTCACCCTCTGGATTGACGACTTTAATATTAAATTTCTCGAAAACAGCAATCAGCTGCTTTTGCGTCAATTCCACGCCACTTTTAAAATTTTCCAGCGTGGCATTCTCGACTGTCAGGGCAGCGTCAAGACTATCCATCACTGCCAGCAATTCAGTAGAAAATTTTTCAATCGCATATTTATGCGCATTGGCAATATCTGACTGAGCGCGCTTACGGATATTTTCAGCTTCAGCTTTAGCACGCAGCCAGGCATCATGATGTTCAGCTGCTCTTAATTCAGCTTCTTTCAATAATTGTTCAAGACTAGGCGTCATCTCAACTTGCGATTCGACCTCATTAGCGCCTTTATCTTTGGAAGCCTCAAACTCACTTATTTCACCACTCACCGATATCAACTCCTGTTCATCTGATTGCGATTTGTTTGATTCTTGCATACTTACCTCCCATTTTTGGTTTGTTATATTGGGATAGTTATTCCAATTTCAACCCATTCAGCTCATTTAAACATTAGAAAATCACTTGATCACAAGAAAATTTTCCACAATATTATCCCTAATACATTGAAATATTAATGGAAAATAGAGCAATCACTGGCTGCCAATTTTCGCAGCCAGACTAGCCGCTAATCCTGTGTAATTCTGCGGAGTTAATTCCAATAGACGCTTCTTATCAGCCTCAGGAATAGCGAGATTGACAATGAATTGATGCAAGGTTTCCTGAGTAATGTTGGCCTTCCCGCGTGTTAGCATTTTAAGTTGTTCGTAGGGATTAGCTATCCCATAACGGCGCATGACTGTTTGAATAGGTTCAGCCAGTACCTCCCAGGAATCTTGTAAATCTTGCTGCAATCGTGCGGAATTAATCTCCAACTTACTCAACCCTCTCATGCAAGAATCGTAAGCTAACAGCGTATAACCAAGGGCCACGCCCATGTTGCGCAGCACCGTAGAATCAGTTAAATCGCGCTGCCAGCGGGATACGGGCAGCTTATCGCTCAGATGTCTGAGTAACGCATTGGCGATGCCCAAATTACCCTCCGAGTTCTCAAAATCGATTGGATTCACCTTGTGCGGCATAGTGGATGACCCCACTTCTCCTTCCCTGGTTTTCTGCCTGAAATAACCCAGTGAAATATATCCCCAGATATCGCGATCCATATCGAGCAATATCGTGTTGACACGCGCATAGGCATCAAACAATTCAGCGATGGTATCGTGCGGCTCAATCTGGGTGGTATAGGGATTGAAAACCAGATCTAGTTTCTCAACAAAATCCCGGGCGAATTGCTCCCAGTCAAGATCGGGGTAAGCGATCGTATGAGCATTGTAATTACCCACCGCACCATTAATTTTGCCTAAAATGGCCACCTTTGCCAGTTGTTCATAACCACGTTGCAAACGATGCACTACATTGGCAATCTCCTTACCCATCGTCGTAGGCGTAGCAGGCTGGCCATGCGTACGTGCCAGCATAGGAACATCCGTCAGTTGATGTGCTAATTGCATCAGGCTGTCGATGATTTTTTTAAGCATCGGCAGTATCACCTGATTGCGACTGGCTTGAAGCATCATGCCATACGAAAGATTATTGATATCCTCTGAAGTACAGGCAAAATGAATGAATTCAGCTACTCGGGTAATTTCGGCATTTCCTGCCAGAGACTCTTTCAGCCAGTATTCAACTGCCTTGACATCGTGATTGGTACGCATTTCGATTGCTTTAACTGCCTCCGCATCAGCAATGGAAAAATTCTCTGCCAGATCATCCAGTTGTGCCATCGTAGCAGCAGAAAAGGCAGGTACCTCAGCGATAAGCGGTTCGTTACTTAATGCCTTAAGCCATTCAATTTCTACCTGTACCCGATAGCGAATCAATGCAAATTCACTGAAATAGGGCCGCAAATCCGCAACTTTATTATGATATCGACCATCCAGGGGAGAAAGCGCGTAAATAGGGGCAAAACTCATTTTTTCTGTGTCCTTGTTTTTATTGTTATTTTACCATAGCTCGTTAACCCATAAATGGCGCAGATACGTATAATCAGCGCTCCAAGCATTGCCAAAGGTAGCATCATGAAGCTTATCGGATCATTGACCTTACCCCTATGTACACAAAATGACGTGTAGTTGCAGAATATTTAGATAGTTTGGAAGGTGCCATTTCAGCTTCTTGCCTTATTCCTGAATCTGAATCCACTCGTTGGCGAGGCGAGTAAAGCGTTGGGAGCACTCTCAGACAGTATCTGCAATGCCGCAGCAATTAGCTTCCTGGAACGCAAACGCCCTGATACCCGGCAAAGTCCGGAATGAATAGTCTGCCAACACAAAAAAATTGATCTGAGTTTAGCCGCCGCTGCAATGGAATTAGGCAACAATGACTGGAGCGAAGATCATTTACTGCCAATAATCACCCCCCCACCGAGACATACCTTGCTTTCATAAACTACAACCGACTGTCCCGGTGTCACTGCCCATTGCGGTTGGGCAAAGTCAATCTGGCAGTTTCCTTGATCTAGGTGTGCAATTGCACAAGGCGCATCAGTTTGGCGATAACGAGTTTTGGCTGCATACACCCAGTTGCAATGGGGCGCCTTGCCACTGATCCAGGATAGATCGGTAGCTGATAATGTGGAACGGAGCAATGCCGGATGATCATGTCCCTGCACCACAATCAGCCTATTTTTTGCGATATCCTTGCCTGCAACAAACCACGGCTTTTCATTGCCATCCTTGGTTCCGCCAATACCTAACCCTTGCCGTTGTCCAATGGTGTAATACATCAGACCGATATGTTTGCCGACCACCTTCCCTTCCGGTGTCTGGATTTCTCCCGGCTCATGCGGCAAATACCGGTTGAGAAATTCACGGAAGGGCCGCTCTCCAATGAAACAGATACCGGTGCTGTCCTTCTTGGAAAAATTTGGCAGTTTGTACGCAAGCGCGATTTGGCGCACCTCACGTTTGTAGAGATGCCCGATGGGAAAGAGTGTTTTTGCCAGCTGTTGCTGATTTAAACGATAGAGAAAATAGCTCTGATCCTTGTTGCCATCTTCGCCTTTTAATAACTGATATGAATCATTGACTCGACGTACCTGCGCATAGTGACCCGTGGCCATAAAATCTGCGCCGAGAGTGATAGCATGATCGAGAAAAGCTTTAAACTTGATTTCGGCATTGCATAATACATCCGGGTTAGGTGTTCTCCCAGCCTTATATTCGGCAAGAAATAAGCTGAACACACGTTCCTTATACTCAGCCGAGAAATTGATGACCTCAAGTGGAATATCGATCACATCGGCTACTGATACCGCATCAATGAAATCTTGGCGGGAAGAACAGTATTCATCGGTATCATCGTCCTCCCAGTTCTTCATGAATAAACCGATGACCTCGTAACCCTGCTCTTTCAATAATAAGGCGGCGACAGAGGAATCTACCCCACCGGACATCCCCACTATGACACGCTGCTTTTTCATGGTCTCAATCGTAATGTGTAAGAATTTCCAGAGGATAGCGTTTTCCGACCAAATAATCCTCAATGCATTGCATGACGAGGGGGCTGCGATGGCAGGCTCTTCGTCCACGAATCTCATGCAGATCAAACCAGGCGGCACGCAAAATTCCATCATCTAGCGTCCGATCCGGATCAAGGCCGGTCACCATACCGGACAGCGCGAAACGCAGAAAAGTCGTATCACTAGCCGGAGAATGCCAGTGATATATACCCACCAGCCATTGGGGAATAAAGGTATAAGCCGTCTCTTCCAGAACTTCCCGGATGCTCGCCTGAATAATCGATTCATTAGGTTCCAGATGGCCGGCAGGCTGATTGAGCTGCACGCCCAGATCCTGCTGATCTTCCTCCACTAGGAGATATTTGCCATCTTGCTCAATAATGGCTGCAACCGTAACATTGGGTTTCCAAATCATAACTTTTATGCGGATTAATTTAATAAAAAACGTATTGTTAAAACTTGATATCATCAAGCTGATCTTAGCGTTCATTTACAGCGGCAAGAGTCTATTTTTCATGCATATTTCGCTCATTATCCCAGCTTACAACGAAGAACGTTTGATCGGGCGATGTTTACAGTCCGTGACCGAAGCAATCGCCGCCAACCGGGATGTTGATTTCACCCATGAAATCATCGTGGTCGATAACAATTCTACCGACAACACGGCTCATCTGGCAAAACAGGCAGGTGCGCGCGTCATTTTTGAACCCATCAACCATATTGCCCGTGCTCGCAGCGCAGGGGCTACGGCTGCCACGGGAGAATGGCTGATATTTCTGGATGCAGATTGTTTACTGAACGCAGGATTATTAGCCGATATCTTCCGGTTAATCAAGGAAGGCAAGCATGTCGGTGCTGGCGGCACCTTGCTAATGCCTGGCCTGCCTTGGTGGGCAAGCGCAATATTAAAGCTTTGGACAATACTATCCGTTTTATTTGGCTGGGCCGCAGGTGCATTGATGGTATGTAACAGCAAGGCATTCCGGGAAATAGGCGGCTTCAATCTGGAACTCTATGCAGCCGAGGAAATTGAATTCAGTCAGAAACTCAAGAAATGGGGCCGAGCCCATCATCTCAAATTTACGATTCTGACAGCTCATCCACTTGAAACATCTGCAAGAAAAATTAAACTCTATAGCGGACGAGAAGTCTTTGGGCAGTTTGTGCGTCTTATTCTCCATCCCCACCGATCGCTCCATGACAAGAAATGGTTATCGATGTGGTATGACGGGCGACGCTAATCCTTACTCACAAATATGAATCCTACTGAAAACACCGACAAAAGAACGACTCATATGCACTGGGGCCATGTACTGCTGATCGTTCTGCTCACCATGGTAATCACCATAGCTAGTACCTACTGGGTACTCAAAACCTATATTTTCACCACGTCATTTACTCCGGTAGTACTGAGTACCCAAGAAGAGAAGACTCTCAAAGCCAAACTGCATGCCCTCGGTTATGAACCTGAATTCTCATCGCGCCCTATGAATAAAAAAGAAAGTGATGAAATCGACAAAGACGGATTCCTGAAACCAGAACCTTACTCCGAAGAAAATGCGCCACACGAAATCAATTTCACTGAACGCGAGCTGAATGCACTACTCGCAAAAAATACTGATCTCGCACAAAAACTGGCCATTGATCTTGCTGATAATCTCGTCAGTGCAAAACTGCTCATTCCACTTGAAGAAGATTTTCCGGTACTGGGTGGTAAAACACTCCGTTTAAACGCCGGCATCGGCATGGCCTACCAGCATGACAAACCGGTCATCGTCCTCAAAGGCGTCAGCATCATGGGCATTCCCATCCCAAATGCCTGGCTGGGTGGCATGAAAAATATCGATCTGGTCAGTGAATTTGGGGTCGATCCGGGATTCTGGAAATCTTTCTCGGAAGGCGTTCAAGACATTCAAGTGACCGACGGTCAGATCAATATCAAGCTCAAGGAATAGCCGGTCTTTGCTTGCGGCCCATTTAAAATCGACTCCATCAACATATCCGCCCCCCTGTTCAGCATCATCATCCGTCACGTTGCCATATACAGACACGGTTAAATCAGTACTCGGATCGGCTTTGGGCTGATGCTAAATTTTATTGTACTGCCCGCCTCGATATCGCGGTTACGAAAATAATCACCATCCACCTGCAAAGGATAGGATGGTGCGTGTAAGGTAAGCGATATGTTTCTTCCTGAAAAAGACTGCAAGGGAAGCCCTGCTGGCTTATGCTGAAGCATCCTCAATGTTTTGATCAATTCATGTTGGCGTCGCGCCCCAGGTAAAAAACCAATGACCAGCTCATTTACAGATGGACTAGCGCCAGGAACAAGCTGTAAATTCCTTGCATAAGCTGGGCTGTTGGCCACAATGATATATCCTGATTTGTGATCAATGACCGTCTGTCCCTCAATGGAAATCGTCACGGTAGGATGGTGCAGCGAAACCAGAGCGCTTAACCCGCACCAAACATAAGTCGAATCATTGATCGGCCCTTTTCGTTTACCAATCTGCTTGATTGTCAGTGAATCAAACCCCATCGAGGCCATAATGAAAAAAGGCTTCCCTCCCTGGATCCCGTTACCGCTGATCAGGCCATAAAACTGCTCTAGACACTTCCCATGAGTGATCGCCTGGAGCAAGTCTTCCACATTCGCACTCATTCCATACGAGCGCGCAAATAGCGATTCATTTCCACCGGGAACCACGTAAACGGGAGTATCCGTGTCGCTAAGCAAAGGCAACAGCTTTCTGACTGTACCATCACCCCCGACCACCACCAACAGATCATGTACAGCAATATCAGCCGCAATGTGTTTCTTGTAAGATTTCATTTTTTTCTCTGATTTGCAGACTTCCACACCAATGCCATGATGAGTAAGAAATTCCCCAAATTCATAGGCTAACGTTTCTGTATTGCCTGCGCTGGAGATAGGATTGAAAATAATCAATACCTTTTTAGGTGAAGGAATATCAATGAGCATTCCATTTTGTTGAAATGAGCGATCGGTTTTCACGGAAGAATAAATTATTATCTGATGAGCCCAAAGCTTGGGTAGATATGTTATCCAATCTCAACTCTATGACTGATGTATGAATGTTGAGACATAGGAAAAATAAACAATCATTTTTACAAAATTATGTATCCAAGCTCTATACGAGCTTAAAAATACTGATACGCGATCAAGAAATCTTTAGCGCCAGCCGCGCTAGTCTTGCCGGACAGCCAGAAAACCGCATAATCGAGTACATTGCGGTCTCACCTCATCCCTCGAATCTAAATCGGAACACACCATGAATACTTCGCTGGCTCCAGGGAGGATTTCAATCTTCTATTGAGCGGATATCTGCTCCCCCCAGCGACAACAGCGCCACATTACCTCCTACCGCTGCTGTATTAATGGTGACCATCCGCTCAGTTGCAAAGCGTTGAAGATAGTGCGGGCCACCGGCCTTGGGGCCAGTGCCGGAGAATCCTTCGCCGCCGAAAGGTTGTGAGCCGACGACGGCGCCAATGATGTTGCGGTTGACGTAGATGTTGCCACAGCGGGTATGGCGGGCGATGTAGTCGATGGTGGTGCTGATGCGACTGTGAATGCCAAGCGTAAGACCATAGCCGCTGTGGTTGATGGCATCGACCACTTCATTCAACCGGCTGGCTTGATATTGAATAACGTGCAGAATGGGACCAAACACTTCGTGCTGGAGTTGACTAAGGTTCTCGATCTGATAAACGCGCGGGGCGAAGTAGCTGCCCTGTTCGTTTCCTTGTGGGAGTGGCATAGCCTTGATCAGGCGTGCTTCGCTGTTCATCCGCTCGCTGTGTTGTTGCAGTCCTGCGCAGGCAGAAAAGCTGATGATAGGACCGATATCAGTGCTGAGGCGCATGGGATTGCCGATACGCAACTCATCCATCGCGCCACCGAGCATTTCCATAATCTGCGCTGCGATTTCCTGCTGCAGAAAAAGTACGCGCAGCGCCGAACAGCGTTGCCCGGCACTGTTGAAAGCAGAAGCAATGACATCTTTCACCACCTGCTCCGGTAGCGCCGAGCTGTCGATAATCATGCAGTTCTGACCACCGGTTTCAGCAATAAAGGGAAGAATACGCTCACCCTGGGCAAGGGCTTGGTTAATCTGGCGCGCAGTGCTGGTGGAACCGGTAAAGGCAATGCCTGCAATGCGGGCATTACTCACCAACTGCATGCCGATTTCGCTACCGCTGCCGGGAACGAAGTGCAGCACTTCTTCGGGAATACCGGCCCTGTGCAAGAGGCGCACCACGTGTGCGGCGCATAAAGGCGAGAGCGCTGCCGGCTTGGCAATCACGCTATTACCGGCAACCAGTGCGGCAACAATCTGGCCGGTGAAAATGGATACCGGAAAATTCCATGGGCTGATACAGATAAACACACCACGCCCAGCTAGGCGCAGTTGATTACTTTCACCCGTGACACCGGGCAATGCGATGGCATGATCGAAATGACGGCGCGCCTGGTCAGCATAGTAACGACAAAAATCGACAGCCTCGCGCACTTCGCTGAGTGCGTCATGAAGGGTGCGCCCGCCCTCACGAATGATAAGCGACATCAACTCGGCGCGTTGCTCTTCTAGCAGCTCGGCAGCTCGTTCCAACAAAGTAGCGCGTTCACTGGCGCTACTGCCAGCCCATTCAGGGGCGATATCGTGTGCAATGCTGATCGCTTTGTCAACGGCGCTACGATCGGCAAACGCCACTTCACCGACAGCATCGTTATAGTCAGCGGGATTGAAGATAATCTGCATTCTGCCTGTAAGGGCATGACCAGCGATTATCGGTGCGGCATGCCACAACTGCCTGCATGCTTTTTCCAATGCCTGGTCAAGCTGCATTTGCGCTTCAACATCGGCCAGATTAATGCCGCTGGCGTTAAGCCGCTCTTTGCCGTAAAGATAGCGTGGCAGAGGAATATGCTGCGGCTGGCGCTCCAGTCCACTCACAGGATCGGCAATTATCTCTTCTACGGTCATCTGCTCATTGGTAATCTGGTTGACGAAGGAGCTGTTGGCGCCATTCTCCAGCAATCGCCTCACCAAGTAGGGAAGCAGCTCCTGATAGTTGCCGACAGGTGCATAGATACGGCAATTGAACTTCGGATACTCATCAAATGCGACACTATAAAGTGCTTCCCCCATGCCATGCAGGCGCTGAAACTCAAATGGCTGCGACCCAGCCATGACGATCAGGGTGGCAACGGTACGGGCATTGTGAGTAGCGAATTGAGGATAGAATAAATCACCACAGTCGAGAAGCCGGCGAGCACAGGCAAGATAGGAAACATCTGTCGCCAGCTTGCGGGTGAACACCGGATAACCATCGAGGCCGCGTTCCTGAGCCTGTTTGATCTCGGTATCCCAGTAGGCTCCTTTAACGAGGCGGACCGGGATCTGGCGTTTGCATTCACTGGCCAGTTGCGCCAGCCAGTTGATCACATGGATGGCCCGTTTCTGATAAGCTTGCACCGCCAAGCCGAAACCATTCCAGCCAGTAAGCTTGTCGTTACGGTATACCGTTTCAAACAGGTCGAGCGACAAGTCGAGCCGCTCTGCTTCTTCGGCATCGATGGTCATGCTGATGCGGCTGGCTTTGGCAGCAAGCGCCAGTTCCAGCAAACGCGGTGACAGCTCGTCAAGCACGCGCTGCCGCTTGGTGTATTCATAACGAGGATGCAGCGCAGACAGTTTCACCGAAATGCCAGGATGATCAAATAGCTCCCCCTCGCTGGCCTGCTCGCCAAGGACAATGATGGCCTGGTGATAATCAGCGAAATAGCGTGCCGCATCGGCAGCGGTAAGCGCCGCCTCACCAAGCATGTCAAAGGAATAGCGGTAACGTCTGCTTTCATCATCCCTGCTATGCTTAAGTGCTTCATCAAGGGTACTGCCCATGACAAACTGATGACCGATCAGGCGCATCGCCTGCTTGATCGCCATGCGGATCACGGGCTCGCTGCTGCGGCTGAGGAGGCGACCGAACAACGATGAAGACGCTTCCAGTTTGACGATTTTACCTGTCAACAACAATCCCCAGGTAGAAGCGTTGACAAAGAATGAGGGACTATGGCCGAAATGGCTATCCCATTCAGCGCCAGAGAGTTTATCCTGAATCAGCCGGTCAGCGGTCGCCGCATCGGGGATGCGCAGCAGCGCCTCGGCCAGAGACATCAGCAACATGCCTTCCTGGGTACTGAGGTCATACTCATGCAACAAGGCATCGATTCCGTCCCGTGCCCATTCCATACTACGCACCTTGTTCACCAGCTGCCGCGCCAGCACCTCCACTTGGGTCTGCTCGCGCTCATTGAGCTTGGCGAGGGAAAGCAGGGTATTGAGGCACTCTGCCTCCTCGTAAAGATAAGCGCGGCTGATAGCGGCTCTGGTAAAGGTCAAGGATGGCAAGGAGGTCTCATGGATCATGGTAGCCGGCGTCCCTTTTGTTGTTGCGGCAGTAAAAAATGAAGTCGTATTTAGTCATCATTGCACGAGACACCCATAGCTCTCGCTACATTCTTGCTCTATACACAAATAACGATCACAATTAAGCGCTTCCCGGCAGATTCATGCTTTCATGATCCACTTGAAAATCTGTGAGAACGAAGTTTCGCTAACAAATCTACTGTATGTCCCAATAACTGCACTTGGTCTGGTTTCCGGCCGTTCCTGTTGCAGCCCGCCAAGTATCTCCTCCACCTCGCTTCGCCTCATACATGGCCATATCCGCATGGCGGCTCAATTCAGCCAGGCTGCAACCATGATTGGGGTAGTGCGCCAATCCTACGCTAGCGGATAGGCTATGGCTGCGCCCGCCAATGTGAACTGGCGCGCGCGTCACCTCCAGCAGGCGATTAATTACAGTCGAGACCATGCCTTTACTGGCTGAGGGTGAAAGCAGTACGACGAATTCATCACCGCCTACACGCGCCACCAGATCCTCATGCCGCACACAAGACTGCATGCGCTGGGCCAGCGCGCGCAGCACCTGGTCCCCTTCGGCATGCCCCCAGAGATCATTGACCGGCTTGAACTTATCCAGATCCACGGTCAGCAGGCTGAAGCCCTGGTCGGCCTTGCTATCGGCATACAGCTTGAAGCGCTGCTCGAGCGCGCGGCGATTGGGCAGCCCGGTCAGCTCGTCGATAAAGGCCACCTCGCTGGCATGACGTAGATTCTTAATGCGCCCCGCCAGCGCCAGCGAAAATACCAGGCTTTCCAGCGTGGCTGTCACCGGCATGGCCAGCTCAGTCAGGGGGCTCGGCATCAGCAGTCCGCAAATGCGCAGCAGGAAAATAATCGTACCCACCATCACGATACCGTAGGCAGACAAAAAGTAGCGTGCCCCCACCATACCCTGATGCCAGCGCCTGATCGCGATATAAAACACCAAACCCACGGCTGGCAACGATTGTATAGTCAGCATCAGGGACGGTAATGCATGTGCGCCAGCCAGACGCATGGTAATGATGAGCAGATAGCTCAGCACAATAACCTGCAGCAATCGGTGTGCGCCAGGCAAATACGTGCGGGTACGGAAGAAGCTCATTATAAAACCCGCCAGTGCCAGCCCCCAGAGGCTGGGCAGCACCACCCGCCCCATGGCTACCCACTGCGGCCAGTCACGCCACCACCATTGAGCTGCGTGACCATATAAATAGGCCAGGAAAACACCCAGCGCCAAGGTGGTTGCAACATACCAGCCATAAGCCGGGTCGCGCAGACTCAACGCCAGAAAAAAGTTGTAAAAGCACATAGCCAGCAGCGCGCCATAGATACTGCCCAGCAACAACTCGCCTAGTCGCTCATGGCGTTCCAGATCGTCCTGGTGCCACAGCGCTACTGGAAAGCTTGCCCCCCCAGGATCATAAGCACGCAGATAGACTGGTCCATGCTCAGGCAGAATAAAAGCATACTGGCGCCATTCGCGCTCCCGGCCTGCTGCAAAAGACACGCGCTCGCCGGAGACAAGCTCCTCAAATTCTCCGTGGGCATTGCGGCGGTACAAGCGCAGATCATAGAGATTGAGCGGCTCCACCACCAGCCACCAGGGAGCGGCGCGCTCAGCCTCAGCGCGGCGGAAGTCTAATCGCAGCCAGTGCGCACCTGACTCCAGGCCAACTCCGCTGCGCCCGCTTGCAGGTGTAAAGCGCTGCGGCTCAGCCAGTATCTGTCGCCAGGGCGTATGCGCGGTAATATCAATCGCCGCCGCCATCCGCTTGTTGATTACCGTGCCACTCAGCCTGCGCTCAATCAATAGTTCATCGGCATGAACGGGTGTGAGCCGCATCAGCAATAAAAGCAGTAAAACCAGTAGAAAAAGGGGCAAGCGAAAGAGGCATCCAGGCGTACAGACGCTACAGCGGGCTACCCGGTGCATCGGGCACCAACTAGTCAATCGCTTCTGAATGAGTCTAGGAAAAATAACCGACTTATTTTGCATTATTGCAATGTACTAAAGATCTGATATCAATTCAAAAGTGCTGACAAGCAGTCAAGGAGTAAGATTGTATTTAGCTATCATTACACACACCTCTGAAGATTCCATTGTACTCTGGTGCTATATTTAAAAACTGACTGAAAATATCACCTATAGCTGCCTAGCAACTGTTCCAAAGGCATCCAGCGTAACGATGTAAGAAAAGCCGACATAAAATATAAGTGTCTCCGGTTTCGGAGGGTTTATTGTTTGTAATAAACTTTATCCGATCAATACAAGGAAACCATCGTGTTGTCAGCTAATGATCCACTAGGTTGCGGAGTGTATTTCTCCTTTCCCCACACTTTCTTATAGGCAAACCGTGGGCGTTGCTGCCAGGATTGAGAAAATGACTGCTTGCCCTTGGCAAAACCCAGTTGATCAGGAATCGTGCCAAAATACTCAAAAATATGACGATATAACGCGTCTCGTTTCCAGTAGGCGTAATGAATACCGTCTGCACTCATCCATTGCGGATTCAGTTCACAAAGCTCGAATTGCTTACGCGCTGCCAACTCAATCAAGCCCTGATGAACTGCTCTCGCCCGCTCGACAGCTTCACATCGGGAAAGCCGGCAAGAGGGATAAAACAGATTTCGGAAAAATAGATAACGCCACTCTGGCAGGGATGCAATCGATGCAATCGGAAGATTCGTCATGAGAATCTGCGCTGAGTGCTTCTGTAACTGATCAACACACCAGGCCACCCATTGCAGGATCTGCGCAGGCAGGCATTCATAGAGAATATCATTGCCGATATCTGTCAGAAAAGCATAAGTAGGCCGGGCATCGCCTGAATCGAGCTGCGGCCACAAACCGCTGGCAATGATACCCGGCAATTCGCGGATCAGCACCTGACTGCTCTGACCATAGGAACGCCCATGACCCGCAGCAGCCAGCACCTCACTGGGCCCACCGCAGTGATATTGAATTTGCTGAATGGCTAGACGCAAAGACAAAGTCAAATTACTGGCACCCAGCAGGACAATCCGGTTTGCTGGTTTGGACTGCTGAGACAAGCATCGTCTGGTTCGCAAAGGCATCTTAAGCTTGTTTATAGAGATCTTCATTCATGCCAGCTTGGACAGAGGAGTATCATGATTGTTGCTGGGCAATGGATGATCACGGCTTGCTAAGAATAGAAAACAGCAAAAATGTAATATTGATCTGATTTGTTAACTGTACACGTCCCCTAAAATTGAACAAAATTTAGCTCCAGAAGGTATGGCATGCTTGTTGTGCTGCAGGACTCAGTCAATGAATTCTAAACTCTGGTGGCAACACGATAAAAATTTTAATCAATCAGCACTCCTACTATCAAAATGGTCACGCTCATATCTTGATTCTTATCAAAAACATTAAGATCTGATTTCGCGAACTTGGATCAAAGTAAAATCAAGCATATTTATAAGAGTTTCAGTTTTTTTAAGAAAGGAGTGTAAAAGTGAAGATCTCAGCACGAAAATCGCACCGTCTTCCCTGCCTGAAAAATGTAAAAAGTACTCCGATTTTCTGAATCTGACCAGCGCCACCAGCAAGCCTCGATCGTGAACAATCCTTCCCCCGCCCACCAAGCTTGAAACTATCGCCGGAGTCATTCACATGAAATTCCTTCCAGCTTCTGTGGTAACACTACTGCTGCTCTTCTGTTACTGGTTGGTCATACGTTCCCCTCACTTCGAATCGGATGATGCCTACATAATCTACCTCGCATCAACTGTAGAGTGGTATCGTTTCCTGTATATCCCAGCAATCTATCAGCAACTCTCAGCTGCCCACCTGACCCCGTTGACTGTGCCCTTCTACTCCCTGGTACAGGCAATCTCCCCCTTTTCACCGGATGCCTTTCTCAATACCCTGGTCGTCCTGCTCGGTTCGTGGATTCTCATCTGTTCAGCTTTTCTTCGCTCGCACTTCAAGCTTTCCGAGTACTACATCATCTTGTTCGTCGTCATGCTTCTGTCCGCCGCTTCGACTGGAACACTTCTCAGCCGGTTCTATACAGCACACTACCTGTTAGGTGGCATTTTCGGGACGGCCTCACTCCTCGCCCTCAGTTACTACAGCAGAACCCAGCGATCCGCCGCTTACTTAATCGCGGTAGTACTGATGCTCTTGGCTCTGCTCTCAAAGGAAATCCTTGTTGCCATTCTGCCGATCAGCCTCATCGTGTTTATCAGTGACCGAAGGCTGGCAGGAAAAATTCTTGTCACTGGCATCTTCGCAAGCCTCGCCTACTTGGCCTATCGCGGCTATATGCTCGGAGAACTAATGGGTGGGCGGGCAGCCGGGAATGGACTGAGTCAAGGACTCGCTACGATTCTCGAAACGCTTCCCGGCTTCTTAAAGTGGTATGCGAGCAGCCGGGGACTGCTACTCCTCGCGCTAGTATGCGCGATATTTCTGAGTCCGCAAACGTCACTTGCCGGCCTGATGATCGCGGCGATGCTGGCTGCGCCGGCCCTCGCCGCTCCCCATGGCTTCAGCCATCCGGAGCTACACGGTGACCGCCTTTTCATCGCCAGCGACTTTGCACTGGCAGCTACCGTTACGATCAGCCTGGCCCGTTGGAGATTCCTTGAGCATCTTCATGGCCACCCGGTGGCATCAGCTGCAGTGGGCACCATAATCATTGCAAGCCTCGCCACCTCACTCTACCAGACACACCTTTACGACACACGTGCTCAAGACTCTCTCGAATACCGGATCACCCGGACAATCCTTGAGCACGAACCTTTTCCAACAGCAATTTACCTCCCAGAAAACTACCCAATGGGCAGCATGATCGTTGCACTGAAGAAGCATGACCCACGCCTGCGTGAAGTCACTGCCGACTGCTTCGAAGCATTGCAGTGGAAGGACGCTAACAATCTGCTATTCGACTCCGATGGTCAGCCGCTTACGAGCGAAGAGCTTGCGCACCGCTGCATCTCCTTTGACCCACCGCCGACGCTCAACGGCGAGGTCATCTTCGACAAGGGCGTGTTGCGCTGGAACATCATTGGCTCAGACCAACTGGCTCCCGGTGTTTATTTCCCGGGGCACGCGTTTTTCATAGGCGCCCGGCAATTCGAGGAAAGGCTCATTCGTCCGGCTGCCGGCGAGAAATACAAACTCTATGCCCATGACGGAGTGCGATGGTGGTTCTCGGAAGAAAAGGAAGTCATCTTCAGGTAATACTTACCGCAAGTCATCCCCGCGCGAGCCGTTGCATTACGCGAGCGACGATTCACAGTTGCAAGGAAAAGAATAGAAAGCATGGGTGAAAACAATCAAGAGAAAGTAATCGTAAAAGAAATCTGGTTACTCTGATTAGAAAAAGTTAATGAAGGATTCTTTTTATTTTGCATACGTCCAGAATTTATGGGAAAAAAAAGTCAATAACGGCATGATGCAAAATAACAACGCGACTCCCGCCAGATAATGCCAGTTCAAAGCTTCAGCTACTGTACTAGCAAGTAATGAAACTGTTAATCCCAGCAAGGATACTGCTAAGAAACGCATATAACGTTGGCGAGTGACCGCAACCCGAAATGACCAACGGCTGTTCACCCAGAAAGAAAAAAGATTAGCAGTGATAAATGCCATACCATTAGCGGGTACAGCATGAACGGAAAGCAACTCAACCAATCCAGTGACCATCATCAGGTGAATCAACGTATTCGCCACGCCAATCAGAGAAAAGCCAGTAAGTTGCCGTCCAGTTTCCCGGTTAAGCATCCTCGTTCCCCCCGCCATAACGCTGTCTGATGATATACACCGGCCGCTGCTTGCTCTCACTGTAAATTCGTCCGATATATTCACCCAATACACCAATTCCCATCAGTTGGATGCCGCCGAGAAAGAGTATTGCCGTTAGCAATGAGGCGTAGCCAGGCACGTCAATTCCAAATGCGAGGGTCTTAATGATGATCCAGCAACCATAAATTAATGCAAGCGTTGCCACAGTAAAACCAATATATATCCAGACCGACAGCGGAACCGTGCTAAAGCTGGTAATGCCTTCCAGCGCCAACGCCCATAAACGACGCGCATTAAAAGACGACTTTCCCGCTTTACGCGGCTCAACGACAAACTCAACCACACTCTGCCTAAATCCCACCCAAGCGAACAGACCTTTCATAAAGCGCCTGCGCTCAGGCAAGCGCTTTAGCGCTTCGACAACCCGTTTGTCCATCAGACGGAAATCGCCAACATCTCGAGGAATCGTGCACTCAGATATCCTATTATGCAGCCGGTAGAACCAATGGGTTACGAGTTGTTGCACAAGATGATCCATTTCTCGTGACGTACGCCGTGCCAATACCACATCACTCCCACTCTCCCACTGTCTCACCATCTCCACGATCAACTCAGGGGGGTGCTGTAAATCAGCATCTAATGGAATGACCGCATCTCCTCTTGCGGCATCAATACCTGCAGTCAGGGCAGCCTCCTTGCCAAAATTGCGTGACAACTCCAAAACCACAATACGTGGATTGCGTGCTGCATGTCGGCATAGCACTTCCAGCGTGTTATCGCAACTGCCGTCATCGATACAGACAATTTCATAATCATACCTTCCGAGTTTGACCAAAACCGACTCCAGTCTCCCGAAAAAGGCATCCAAACCGTCACCTTCATTAAAACAAGGAACGACAATGGATAAACACCGATCCGGTATGTAGCGCGCATTGCTCATATTACTTATTTTCATTCAATATCAATGAATTGATTCATACGATGCCACCTATTTAATTATTCTACTTCAGCTGTATCCTGGTTGAGCATCGTCATTGGGTGCAAGCTATAGCTCCCATCCAGAAAATCTAAATCTTTCCCAATCAAAATAGGCCAATAACCGTTTGGCCAGTCAAATGCCCCATAGGAATACTCGTGATCCGCATTACTCAGCAAGATAAACCACAGTTTACTGTCCTTGGTTGCTGATGCAAGGCCATTAGTATTGATTAGCTCACAAATGTTCTTAGCGCTTGAGTCTGATACCGGAAAAATACTCGAGTTACACACAGGATGAAGGAAGGAATAAAACAAGATTACGGCATAGCATTCAGGTTGCTGCTATTAATCATTATGAATTTTTTAGCTAAATTTATAGTACTTGGCATACTCCTAGGCTTACCTTTTACCAGTAATCACGCTGACTAACTACCGCATCTGTAATATGTCACAAAATGTTACGTTAAACGGCTATCCAGACTGGCGGCATTACGATAACAGCGCAAGTTATGATTTTAATCTGGCGCCTGGAAAATCTACCAATCTGATAAAAAGAGGAGCCTTGCATCAAAGGCTTATATTCTTTTCACGGAGCATCGCCAGGGTGTTCTTATGAAAATCAGGAAAATTGTACCTGGAACAGGAATTCAACCTGCGAATCAAGCACGCTCGTTTATGGTACATCAACTGGCGGGAGTATCGAAGGCTGGCAAAGCGTCGACGGTGTGATGGACTGCGTGGATGCAGCCAGTCAAATAATGCTCTGCCAGCAGGCAAGATATTATGATATGGCTGGTCCGTGTGAATGCACGCGAATAGAAAGTGATTGCTGCAGCATCTTTTCTGAGGTTGCCTGCATGCTTTCTAATGCTGGCCAAACTGGCGGAGGCGAACCCGTTGGTGGAGAGGAAGATGCCATGCATGATAGAAAGCTGAAAATCTATATCAGGCAATGAAATAAGCCTATTAATCCGGTCAATTGAAGTTTTAAGCTACCGCCTGCGGTAATTTGGATCTAATTTGTAATTAAAACTCTATCAAGACTGATAACTCAAGCTTATCCATATATGGACTCTTCCTGTTTTTCAAGCAAGGCAAGAGAAGTCCATTCATTACCCTACTGCGCTTCAAGAAATACAATCACATTTTCTAGTGAACCTACTTCGATAATACCTGATCCGAACCGTTCTCCAGCTACAAAAACTGTTTTATTCTTTATGCCTAGATAAGTGTTGGTGGCAGGATAAAAACGAAAGAGAAATCCTTCAGCAACCTGATTGATAACATTTGCTGGAGAAAAAAGATCAGGGAATACCTGCTCGGCGAGCGCAAAGATTCTTTCCTCCTGATTGTTTTTGCCTTCAGCTAAAAAGATGCCTCTACGGAAATCTTCACCAGCAGCATCCAAGAAGCCTCCAAAAACTATTTGGCCGTGATCATTTAATTGGGTTGCACGCCCCCCTTCTGTTGAGCTATGAAGAATTTGAGATTCGCTGAAAGCAGCAACTCCACCAGTTCCATTGTTAATATAGCCAAGCGCAAAATCAAAGCTCACTTCTTTGCCATTAACAGAAACCGGCATTCCATCATATGCAACCAGCTCAAGATCTGATTTGCTGGTTCCACGCCATATTCCATACTTCTGACTAGCGGGAGATCCCCATGCATCCGTAGAAGCATCGTTCGCATCTACAACCGCTCCGCTCAAAGCAAACTGTCCAGCTTTATTCATTGCTATGCTTGAGAAAGCGCTGAAGAACCAGGCGTCACCAAAGCCAGGCGGCTGATCTGCAAGCTGTAACACAACAGAAAGTTGAGAAACACCAGCTTCATTAATGTTTGCATAAGGCTGGGATAGTCTGGGCGCTCCAGTTAAGATCGCTATAGAAGAATCTGTTTTAACCGGCACTATTGATGAACCATTGCTTCCTATTAATGGAAAGCTCGTCTCAGCGAATGGTAATGAGAACGTACTATTCATATCTTCAGCAAGAAACTCTCCTTCCAGGAACTGCAATTTAATTGCACCTGAACTATCTGCTACCCATAGACTTTTTTTTGCGAAACCATTGGCAGCATTACGCAAAATTGCAGGAAAACTTATTTCCCCCTGATCATTGAATGAAAGCATATTTATGTTAATGGCA
The DNA here is from genome assembly GCA_964554625.1 of uncultured Nitrosomonas sp. GTDB lineage: Bacteria > Pseudomonadota > Gammaproteobacteria > Burkholderiales > Nitrosomonadaceae > Nitrosomonas. The sequence continues at coordinate 25,133 of CAZKPL010000021.1, forward strand.
AATATATTCAGGCCCCGGCTGTCGAGATCCAAATGAAACGTTGTATCTGCCATACCTGGCACAGGGTCGCCATTAGCCAGTATCATCTGGGTTTTCTCTTGATCCCATTTGAAAATGCCAAAAGTTTCAGATGGGCACAAAGCTCCCCCAAGCCTGAACTAAAAGCAACTTCTCCAGATTGATTAATATTCACTGAACTTATCGCTGATGGTAAAAAGATATAATCACAATTCGCTAGAGGCGAGGGAATTAATTTCAGTGTCTCAAAATTCCAGAACCATATGCCCATTCGTTCACTTTGATTATTATTGCGATTTCCGACTACTGCTTGAATAACCATGCCGGCATCGGTAAAAGCAAAATTTGTAATGCCTCTAATATAGTACTCCTGCGAAAACCCTGGAGCTTGATCGCCATTACGCAGTATCCCGTATATTTTTCCGCCGACGTAAGCAGCCACCCCAAATGCATAATCTTGACCGATGGCCCCAATTCCTTTTAATTTCGCTATAAAACCTACATGCCCTGATTCTGTCACTACAATTCTTTCTGCCTGCATTGCGAAGAATCGGCCACCGATCATCGTATTGGGAGATAGTGCGCTGGAAAAAAATACATTGTCTGGAAATCCAGGCAGCGAATCGTTTTCTTTTATAATTACTTTTAATTGCCCAGGCAAGCCAGACCAAACAGCGTTTAACTTACTTCTGCCAATAGCATCACCAGTAAATGCAACATGACCTGAAGACCCTATAACGGGATTAATTAAATTTCGGTAGGTATATTCAGAGGTAAAACCCGCAGCAGGCTGACCAGACTCAGCTATTAAATGGACTGCAGAAAATAAATAGCTAGAATATAAAATAGTTATATTCAATAGAATTACTTTTAGAAAAATTCTGAGGCTTGTTGCTCTCATCTTCATTTCATCTCACCTTATATTTTTTTCTTTCTTCTGAAGACAACTCACTTATAACTATCGGGTTGAATGACTTTATATTACCCATTGTGTCAAATCACTTCACCCGCATTCCCGGTTGCGCACCGTCATCGGGAGAAAGGATATACAGCCCTCCGCCACTTCCATCGCTTGCTGCGAGCACCATGCCTTCCGACAGGCCAAATTTCATTTTGCGGGGCGCCAGGTTGGCAACCATCACAGTGAGGCGCCCTTTGAGCTGCTCTGGATCGTAAGCGGATTTAATGCCGGCAAATACCGTGCGTTGCTCCGTGCCAATATCCAGGGTGAGTTTCAGCAGTTTCTCCGCTCCTTCCACCTGTTCGGCATCGACTATACGTGCGATACGTAAATCGATTTTGCCGAAATCGTCGATCGAGATGGTTTCCGCGATGGGCGCAATCGTGCGTTGCTGTATATGCTGCTGCGCTTGTGAATGTCTTACAGGTGAATGGGAATCCGCGCTTGGGGCGATGGTCTGTTTATTGGCTTCGATCAGGGCCGCAATTTGTTTGGAATCGATACGCGTCATGAGGTGCTGGTAGGCGTTGATCGTATGGCCGGCAGGCAGCAGGACGCTGGATAAGGCTTGTCCGGTTTTTTGCTCGGGCCAGTTAAGTGATTCACAATTGAGGAAATGTTCGATTTGTTTGGCTGTGGCAGGCAGAATCGGTTTCAGATAGCACGAAAGCAAATAGAACAGCTGTATTCCTAAACTACAGACGCGGTGCAGCTCCTGGTCGCGCGCCGTATCTTTGGCGATATCCCATGGCGCCAGCTCATGAATCAGTTCATTCACTTCATCAGCGCGCTTCATGATCTGTCGCACTGCAGCGGAAAAATCCCGCTCTTCATACGCTTTTTCGATGATACCCGGCTGCCAGGTGGCAAAACGCTCATCAATCATTTGCTGCAGCAAACGATAATCATCACCGCCTACCAACTTGCCGCCGAAGCGTTTGGTAATGAAGCCCGCACAGCGGCTCGCGATATTGATGTATTTGCCGACTAAATCCGAATTCACGCGCACCGTGAAATCTTCCAGGTTGAGATCGATATCTTCCAGGGTGCCGTTGAGCTTCGCAGCATAGTAGTAGCGCAGCCATTCCGGATTGAGCTGCTGCTGCAAATAGCTTTCTGCAGTAATAAAGGTGCCGCGTGATTTACTCATTTTCTCGCCGTTCACGGTGAGGAAGCCATGCGCAAAAATCTGCGTGGGGGTGCGATAGCCTGAATTCTCCAGCATGGCCGGCCAGAATAACGCATGGAAATACAGAATGTCTTTCCCGATGAAATGGTACAGCTCTGCGTCTGTGTCTTTCCGCCAAAACTCATCGAAATCGATGCCGCGCTGTGTGCACAGGTTCTTGAAACTGCCCATGTAGCCAATCGGCGCATCGAGCCAGACATAAAAATACTTGCCCGGTTCTCCCGGTATTTCGAAACCAAAATACGGCGCGTCGCGTGAGATATCCCAGTCGGACAGCTTGTTTTCTCCTGCTTCTCCCAACCATTCATGCATTTTGTTGGCGGCTTCTGCCTGCAGGTGATTGGCTTCCCGCGTCCAGCGACGCAGGAAATCCGCGCAGCGGCTGTCCGACAAACTGAAGAAAAAATGCTCGGAGGCTTTTTTTACGGGGATTGCGCCCGATACGGCAGAATAAGGATTTTTTAATTCCGTCGGCACATAGGCTGCGCCACAGGCTTCACAGGAATCCCCATACTGATCCTTCGCACCGCACTTGGGACATTCCCCCTTGACGAAGCGATCCGGCAGAAACATGTTTTTGACTGGATCATATAGTTGTTCGATGGTGCGTACTTTAATGAGCCCTGCAGCTTTCAACTTGTGATAGATTTCTTCTGAATACTGACGGGTTTCTTGCGAATGCGTGCTGTAGTAATTATCGAAATTGACATGAAAACCCGTAAAATCCCGCAGATGCTCACCATGCACGCGCGCAATCAGCGCTTCCGGCGTCATACCTTCTTTCTCCGCACGCAGCATGATGGGCGTGCCATGCGTATCATCCGCGCACACGTAATAAACGGTATGTCCCTGCATTTTCTGGAAACGGACCCAGATATCAGTTTGAATATATTCCACCAGATGCCCAAGGTGAATGCTGCCATTGGCGTAAGGCAGTGCGGAAGTAACCAGAATCTTACGTGTGTTCATCGATCGTCAGTATTTGAATGTTCGGAAAGGTAAATTGTAACAAACTGGATACTTTCCCCCGATATTTGTTAACATCAATGGTTTTAGCAAATGATGCTCTGCATAAAGGAGTGATATCGTGGCGATCACAGAACAACAAATAGAAACCGCCCTCAAGCAATTCATCGACCCGACCACGGGCAAAGACTACGTCACCAGCAAGGAAGTCCGCAACCTCAAAATCGATGGCGACCATGTCTCGCTGGAGATCGAATTGGGTTATCCTGCAAAAAGCGTGATCGAATCGATCCGCCAGCAAGTCGGCAATACGCTGAAAACCATTCCAGGCATCGGCAACGTTTCCGTTAATGTCACCAGCAAGATTATTCCGCACAGCGTCCAGCGTGGCGTCAAACTGATTCCCGGTGTAAAAAACGTGATTGCGGTAGCCTCAGGTAAGGGGGGTGTCGGCAAATCCGCCACGGCAGTCAATCTCGCGCTGGCGCTCGCTGCTGAGGGTGCCAACGTCGGCATTCTGGATGCGGATATCTACGGCCCATCTCAACCGCAAATGCTCGGTATCAGCGGTCAGCCCGAATCACCAGATGGCAAAACCATCGAACCGATGCATGCGCACGGCATCCAGGCGATGTCGATCGGCTTATTGATCGATGTGGAAACACCGATGGTGTGGCGCGGCCCGATGGTCACACAAGCCTTGCAGCAATTGCTGAACGACACCCGCTGGCATGACCTGGATTATCTCGTCATCGATCTGCCGCCGGGAACTGGGGATATTCAGTTAACCCTCGCGCAGAAAGTTCCGGTGACCGGCGCGGTTATCGTAACAACCCCGCAAGACATTGCGCTGCTCGATGCGCGCAAAGGGCTCAAGATGTTTGAGAAGGTCGGTATTCCGATTCTGGGTATCGTGGAAAATATGAGCCTACACACCTGCTCAAAATGTGGCCATACCGAACCCATCTTTGGAACAGGTGGCGGCGAAAAAATGAGTAAGGACTATGAGGTGGAACTGTTAGGTGCGTTGCCACTGGATATCAAAATCCGCGAACACACCGATTCAGGCAAACCCAGCGTGGTCGCTGAACCAGATGGACAGATTGCGGAGATCTATCGCGCCATTGCACGCCGTGTCGCGGTCAAAATTGCCAATCTGGCAAAGGATTATTCCGAGGTATTTACTAAAATTATCATGGAGAATGATTGATAATCTGATATGACGATCAAATCAGACAAATGGATCCGCAAAATGGCCATCGAGCATGGCATGATCGAGCCCTTCGAGCCTGGTCAGATCAAGCAGAGGAATGGCCACAGTATCGTTTCTTACGGTACTTCCAGTTACGGTTATGATATTCGCTGCTCGGACGAATTCAAGCTGTTTACTAACCTGAATTCAACAATTGTCGACCCCAAGCAGTTTGACTCAAATTCATTCGTCGATGTCAAAAGCGATATTTGCATCATCCCCCCTAACTCCTTCGCACTTGCGCGGACTGTTGAATACTTCCGCATTCCGCGTAACATTCTGACGATCTGCCTGGGAAAATCCACCTATGCGCGCTGCGGCATCATCGTCAACGTCACCCCCTTTGAACCGGAATGGGAAGGTTTCGTCACGCTCGAATTCTCCAACACCACTCCCCTGCCCGCCAAGATTTACGCAAACGAAGGCGTTGCTCAAGTCATCTTCTTTGAATCGGACGAAGTCTGTGAGACTTCGTACAAGGACAGGAACGGCAAATACCAGTTCCAACAGGGTGTCACCCTGCCCAAGATATAAATTCTTAGAAGCTGTTTGGAAATTCTGAGAGTCAGTGTTAGCGTATCGAATTTTGCTGTTAACATGAACCATGTTATGAAGCACAAAAGAAGAGTGAAGAAAGCGTTATCCGAGTAATCCAGGCGATGGGGCGCGGTTTACCGCCCTCTTCGCTGCTGAGCACGTAACGGAACACGGGAGCGTCTTCATTATTTGTTGCGTTCACGGCTGCGAGAAAGATGCGGACGCCACAAACACCCAATGGCAGGTTGCCTGGGCAGCGAAAGCGCCAAATGTACTGTGGTTCCCGGGCAAAGTGGTCTTGTGCTGGCAAGAAGATAATGGCCGTAAACGCCACATCTTGGTGGATACACTGGGTTTACTGTTGACGGTGGTAGTCATTTATTGCCAGCGTTCGGGACCGTGACGCTGCCCGCTTGTTGCTGCCCCGTTACCGGACAGTCGAGCGCACCTTCGGCTGGCTCAATCATTCACGCCGATTTGGCAAAAATTACAAGCGCCTCACGCGCATTGGCAAAACCTGGATTTACATCGCCATGACCCGTAGTTATTATGTTGAGGCGATTAACCTAGAGCAGAAGCTTCCAAACAGCTTCTCAGAGGGAGTGGCAAATGAAAGGGATTTTGAAACTTGCCTTCAAGCTTCTTGTAAACGATAAAGGTAAATACGCCGCTTTATTGGTGGGAATTACCTTTGCTGTATTTCTCATGGTCCAGATGACATCCATTTTCTCGGGGATTCTGACCAAAGCTTCATCAACGGTCATTAACCTGGGAGCTCAAGTCTGGGTGATGGATCCGGCAGTGACTAACGTCGCTAGCAGCATTCCTTTGCCAAGCTATGTGCTGGACGCTGTTCGCAGCATTGATGGTGTCAAATATGCTGTTCCGTTGTATTCCGGGGGCGCGTTAGTCAAGCTTGAAAACGGAGTATTTCAATTCGTCACTGTGTTAGGGCTGGATGATAACAGTTTGCTCGGCCGCCCCGAACTTATTGAGGGCAAAATCGAGGATATCTATGCTGAGAATGCCTTTATCGCCGTTCAGGATACAGAAATTTCCAAATTGGGAAATCCCCGTCTCGGTACAGAATTTGAGATTAACGATCATCGTGGCGTGATCGTGGGACTGGCCAGGGTGTCAGTAAGTGGATTATTCGGGGTTCCCACTCTTTATACTACTTACAGTAAAGCGATTCAGTACATCCCATCAACACGATTCACGGTTGCTTATATTCTCGTTGAGCCGAAAAGTCATGACGCCACTCCCTATATTCAGAATCAAGTCAGACTACTGGGTTATGAGGCACTCACCAAACAGGAATTCATGCAAAAAATTGCCGACTATTACAAATATCAAACCGGACTGGGAACCAACATTTTGATCATGACAGCCGTAAGCTTCCTGGTTGGCCTATCCATCTCGGGACAAACGTTCTATACCTTCATACTGGAGAATCTGGAAAAATTTGGCGCTTTGAAAGCGATTGGTGCCAAAGGAAACGAACTCGTTTATATGATTCTTTTTCAGGCGACCTTTTCGGCGCTAACCGGCTATGGATTGGGAGTGGGTCTTTGCACTCTTGTCATCACGCTCGCGAAGCTCAGAATTCCAGAATACTCTGCTAATATCACTTTTACTACCCTGACTTTTGCTTTAGTTATGGTGCTGATTATCGCAGGAATCTCGAGTTATATTGGCATACGTAAGGTACTGAAAATCGAACCCTTCGATATCTTCCGGAGCTAACTCAAACTAACTGCAACCTCTTTTATATATGTACCGTGAAGCCTGCAATTTCAGTCAATGAACTAACCAAGTGGTTTGGTGAAGGCAATCTCAAAACCTTTGCGGTCAGAGAGGTTAGCTTTGAAGCTTATTTTGGTGAAATACTCTTTATTGTTGGTCCATCAGGAAGTGGAAAAACGACATTATTAAGCATGATTTCAGGCGTTTTGCGTCCAAACTCCGGGACTGTGACGATAGATAACGTCAATATCTGGCAATTGGGATCCGATCAGATTGCCGAATTTCGGTTAAACAAAGTAGGTTTTGTTTTTCAGGATTATCACCTTTTCCCACGCCTGACGACGGTCGAGAATGTCGCTATCCCTCTGATTCTGAGGAAGCAAAGTTGGGATCAGGCCATCAACGAAGCAGCACACTATCTGGAGATCGTCGGACTCAAGAACAAGGCGAAGCTTCCACCGATGAAGCTAAGTGGCGGCGAGCAGCAGCGCGTTGCCCTGGCCAGAGCCCTGGTAAGCCAACCGGATTTAATGATCTTTGATGAACCGACCGCGTCGCTGGATGGCGAAACCGGACGACGTATCATGGATTTTGTAAAAAACAACATCCTCAGCGACCAACGCTGTATTTTGATTGTCACTCACGATAACCGGATTCTCGATTATGCGGACAGAATCATGAAAATGGAGGATGGCAGGATTATTGGCTTCGAGAACGGGAGGAATAATTGAGAAACCAGATCATTATCGCCATTGCCATAGGTGGCATGATTGCTGGTTTGGTAAGCGCCTATTTGTTCAGTCAGCGCAAGGTGCCGCCGCCCCCTGTTTTCGAGCCTGCATCCAACCCCTATACCAAAGGCATCTACTCGACAGGTATTATCGAAAGCTACCAGCCCACCGGAGAGAATATCAATCTTTACCCCGAAGTGGCTGGCGTCATCACCCAAATTCTGGTGACCGAAGGACAAACGGTCAAGGGGGGAGAACCTTTGCTTCAGATGGATGATTCCATTCAGCACGCGACGGTAGACCAGCAACGTGCGCAGTCCGAAGCAGCACATGCGCTGCTGGAACAACTGAAAGCCCAACCAAGAAAAGAGGTTCTGGATGTTTCTAAAGCGCAACTGGATTTTGCGAGAGCAAATCTGAAAACTGCCGAAACCCAATTGGAAAAACTGCAACACGCCTATGACATGGATGCCAAATCGGTCAGCAAGGATAGCCTGGATAATGCGATCAATGCTGCCAAGGTCGCCCGGGCCAGTCTTGAGATTGCTCAGAGGAACTACACGCTAACCAAAGCGGGAGCCTGGAGTTATGATATCCAAAGCCAGGAACGGCAATACATTGCTTTATCCAAAGCTTATCAAGCAGGCAGCGCCTTGCTGGCAAAATATACTATCCGCGCACCGGTCGATGGCATCATACTGTCAATAAGAGCTGCAGTGGGTGGCTATATCTCTCCCCAAGGGGTTTATAGCACGTACACAGAAAATTTCAAACCCGTCATGGTGATGGGTAATTCAGAAAACAATCTGGCTGTCAGGTGCTATGTCGATGAGATTCTAATTCACCGGCTGCCTGATGTTTCGAGAATGAATGCACAAATGTCGATTCGCGGTACCAACATTCGTATTCCTCTGGAATTCATTCGTTTGCAGCCTTATGTTTCGCCCAAGATCCAATTATCGAATCAACGAACAGAGCGAGTCGATGTCAGAGTATTGCCGGTACTTTTTCAGTTTGAAAAACCAAAGAATATCCAGCTATACCCAGGCCAGCTAGTAGATGTTTATATCGAAGAGAATGAATAGCGAAGATCTGCAGCAGCTTTCTCATATTAAGGGAAAAAGTCTGCTGGCCGGACTCTGGTTAATCTGGTTACTAACATCAACCGGCTGTGCAGTTGGACCTGACTTTATTCGCCCACGCCCTCCCGAAACCGATCGCTACCTGCCTGGCAAGCAACTGCAGAAAACCGCCCCAGTTGATGGTCAGACACAATATTTTGAGCAAGGCGCTGAGATCGCAGCCGATTGGTGGCAGTTATTCCAATCCCCCCAGCTAGATGCGCTTGTGAAAGAAGCTATCGCCAACAACTCAACCCTGCAGGCGGCACAGGCCGGGCTGGAGCAAAGCCAGGAGAACTTGCGGGCAGGTTACGGCGTTTTCTATCCTCAGATTGATCTTGCAGGAGGGGCAAGTCGCCAGAAGTTCTCAGCAGCTCGCTTCGGGAGTCCTACCAGCAACATTTTCAACCTTTTCACATTATCAGCCACAGTCAGTTATGCGCTGGACGTGTTTGGAATCCAGCGGCGTACGGTGGAGGGCCTCAGCGCCAGAAGAGATATTCAGCGCTATACGGTGCTGGCCACCTATTTGACTTTGATTGGCAATATAGTGAATACCGTGATTGCCCGGGCAGCATACGAAGCTCAGATTCAAACGACTCAGCGAATGATTGATTCGCAGCAAGAGCAAATCAAGCTTAGCACATTGCAGACGCAAGCAGGCATTGTTGCATACACCAGCCTGGTCAATTTGAGAGCTCAACTCGAAGCACTGGAAGCTTCACTCCCATTGCTTGAGCAAAAGCGCAGCCAAGCTGAACACCTGCTTGCCACATTGATTGGTCACGCTCCCGGGGAGCATGCATTACCCAAGATTGATTTAGCTGATCTCTCGTTACCAACCAGTCTGCCCGTAACGCTGCCTTCCAGTCTGGTGCGCCAGCGCCCTGACATTTTGCTGGCTGAAGCGCAGCTGCATGAAAACAGCGCTTATATCGGTGTTGCTACCGCCGCAATGTTTCCCAGTTTTACCCTGAGTGGCGTCTATGGTCAAAATAACCGTAATTTCCTGGATCTTTTTCTGAGTAACGGTAACTTCTGGAGTATCGGCACCAACTTCGTTGCACCGCTATTTCATGGCGGAACATTGTGGTTACAGCGCAGGGCAGCAATCGATGCCTATCAACAATCCCTGGCACATTACCGTCAAACTACCCTTGACGCCTTGACGCAAGTGGCTGATATCTTGCTTGCACTGCAACATGGCGCCGAGGCATTGCAACATCAATCGCAAGAGCTTGATCTGGCGCAAGAAAGGATGCAGCTGGTACAGACGAATTATCAGGCAGGTCTGGTTAATTACCAACAAGTTTTGATTGCCAAGAATCAGTATTATCAGAGTAAGATAAATTATCTGCAGACATTGGCTCAGCGCTTTCAGGATACCGCTGCCTTATTTGTAGCGTTGGGCGGCGGCTGGTGGAATAGGGAAGGAAAAGAATTGTCATCATGAGACAACGAAGCGTTACTCAATGTCAGATTACCACTAGCACCCAATAAAGTAAGAACAGGGCACTGATTCATCTTTTTCTACTTTGAATCAAGCCAGTTCGATAGCTTCCAGGAAACGCGCTCACCTGCCCGTAACGGAACCAGGGATTCTTCCCCAAATTTCAGTTGCTCTGGCATCGTCCAGCTTTCCTTTTTTAAGGTAATACAATCGGTGTTACGCGGTAGTCGATAAAAATCCGCGCCATGGAAACTGGCGAATGCTTCCAGCTTATTCAGCGCCCCTGCTTGTTCAAAAACCTCTGCATACCATTCAATCGCCGCATGACTAGTATAAATCCCGGCACAACCGCAAGCGTTTTCTTTACTCGACACGGGGTGCGGCGCACTATCAGTTCCGAGGAAAAATTTAGGGTAACCACTGGTCGCGGCTTCAATCAGGGACAGGCGATGGGTTTCCCGCTTGAGAATGGGTAAACAGTAATGGTGGGGCCGGATACCGCCTGAAAACAGGGCATTGCGATTGAGCAACAGATGATGAACGGTGATAGTGGCTGCGACATTTTCTGAAGCTGCACGCACAAATTCGACGGCTTCACACGTCGTGATATGCTCGAATACGATGCGTAACCCGGGGAAGCACTGTGTCATCGGTAGCAGTACGCGACTGATAAAGATCTTTTCCCGGTCAAATACATCGACATCCGGATCGGTTACCTCGCCATGCACCAGCAATGGCATGCCAAGCCGTTCCATCATGCCCAGCGTAGCAAAGCATCTGGCAATGTCCGTCACCCCGGCATCGGAATTAGTCGTGGCACCAGCAGGATAAAGTTTAACCGCATGCACAACGCCACTCTCTTTGGCCCGCTTGATTTCAGCAGGCGACGTATTGTCAGTCAGGTAGAGCGTCATGAGCGGTTCGAAATATCCCTGTAGAGGAGCCGGCGCAGCCGCGAGAATACGGGCACGATAGGCCACTGCCATATCAACGGTGACAATCGGCGGCCTGAGATTAGGCATGATAATCGCTCGGGCAAACCGTCTAGCGGTATCAGGCAGCACATCCTGCATCTGTTTGCCATCACGCAGATGCAGGTGCCAATCATCGGGGCGAGTAAGTGTTAGGGTTGTTTGCATGTTAATTGTCTTAAATCTTCAATGGTTGGACATCATTTCTTTTTTTGATAATGCGAACGTATAGAGCTTTTTCCTGTTTTCACCGGTAATCTCGGCTGTCAGTTGCACCGCCTGCTTCAACGGCAGGTTTTCCATCAGGATATGCAGCGTATGCTCCGCTTGATCGGTGATTGCTTTGCTATTTTCAGCTGCTGCCGGAGACAGTAACAATACGAATTCACCTTTTTGCTGATTTTCGTCAGATTGCAGCCATGTCAGGGTATTGCTCAGATCGGCTGTATGAATCGTTTCGAATAGCTTGGTGAGTTCCCTGGCGATCGTTATCTGACGCTGCTCCCCAAATACTGCAATCATGTCGGTCACACATTCCAGCAAGCGATGCGGCGCTTCATGAAAAATCAGGATACAGGATGATAAGGATTTCAATGATTCCAGTTTGCGTGTGCGCTCGCCCGATTTGGTCGGCAGGAAGCCATAAAATAAAAAATGAGGCGCAACCATGCCTGATGCTGAGAGTGCGCACATCGCTGCATTTGCGCCAGGGATGGGCACGACCTGATAGCCCTGTTCCCTGACTTGATGAATCAACAGGGCGCCTGGATCGGAAACGCCAGGGGTGCCTGCATCCGTTACCAGGGCGACCGATTTTTGCGCTGCCAGCATCGCGATAATTTTTTCGGTAGCAGCGCGTTCATTGTGCTGATGCAGCGTGATCATACGGGTGTAAATGGCGTGATGCACCAACAAGCGTTGCGTGATATGAACATGTTCAGCCGCAATCACGTCGACTGCGGCCAATACATCCAGCGCACGCAAACTGATATCACGCAAATTTCCAATTGGAGTAGCCACTACATATAATGTGCTTTTGGTCAGCATTTCTTATGGCTGGTTTCTTATAATTTTCAATATGAATTGTCCCACAACTTAAACATTATTCAGACTCAGGAAGAATAAGTCATCATGAAAGGAAGTAGCGCAGAACACCTGGCCGCTCTGTTC
>CAZKPL010000022.1:0-37175 GCA_964554625.1 uncultured Nitrosomonas sp.
GTGCCCACGCGGAACAATCCCCGGATTAACCGAAAATCCTGATCAAACGAAACCGCCCTTGGGAAACCGGGGGTGGTTTTTTATGCTCGTTGTTTTGCGCTGGTTGGCATTTTTGTGGGGATGTCGGGGCGCGTCGGTCTACTACGGGTCGCGGGTTGCTGGCTATGCGCGTGGGCACGGTGTGCCCACCCTACGGCGCTGGCATCTTTGTGGGGATGCGTTGGGCACGCCGTGCCCACTCTGCGATACAATCGCACCATGTCACGTTACCGTCGCGCCGCTATTCCCGGAGCTACCTATTTCTTCACGGTGGTTACTTATCGCCGCCGCCCGATACTGTGCGATGCGCCGGTGCGCGCTGCCTTACGCGCTGCCATCCAAACCGTTCGTGCCCGCCACCCTTTTACCATCGATGCCTGGGTGCTGCTGCCCGATCATCTGCATTGCCTATGGACATTGCCGCCGGATGACGCCAATTTCGCTGGCCGCTGGGCATTGATCAAACGCCTGGTTTCCCGTGCCTGCGCGGCCGATTATCACCGCGCCGATTGGCTCACGGCTTCCAAAACCAAACACCGCGAATCCACATTCTGGCAACGGCGTTATTGGGAACACTGCATCCGTAACGACCTGGATTATTCCCGCCATGTCGACTACATCTACATCAACCCTGTCAAACATGGCCTGGTATACCGGGTATGTGACTGGCCTTATTCAACTTTCCATCGCGATGTATCGCGCGGCCGCTATCCGCATGACTGGGCGGGATCGTTGGACACCCTGACACTGGGTGTGGGCGAACCTGACAGACTGTCTTCTTACAACGCGTAGAGTGGGCACACGCTGTTTATGCCCACGCGGGACAATCCCCGGATTAACCGCAAATCCTGATCAAACGAAACCGCCCCTGGGAAACCGGGGGCGGTTTTTTTATGCTTGTTGTTTTGCGCTAGATGGCATTTTCTGCGGGTATGCCGTGGGTGCTATTGTGCCTATCCTGCGACGGCTGTTTGGTATCTACGCCAATAATCGATAGGCGCCGACAATGACGTGCCCGCTCAACAATGCTAGAATTCTGAATGATTGAGCGTTATGGATTGTATTATATTGATTTTGTTGGCCTCTATTGAATGGTGGTGATATGACAACAGTTACTTTCGACACGCTGAAATTTGTTGAAAGGCTCAAAGCAGCCGGGGTGCCAGAAGCGCAAGCCAAGGCGGAAGCAGAAGCGCTTGCGCTCGCTTTCTCCGAGGCAATGGATTTACAGTTGGCATCTAAAATAGATATTCATCGGATTGAACGCGAATTGCTCGTGATTAAATGGATGATAGGGCTGGTGTTGAGTGGTATCGTTGCGCTGATTCTTAAAGCTTTTTTTTAGCCTGGTAGGGTGGGCACGTGTTGTTTGTGCCCACGCGGGACAATTCCCGGATTAACCGCAAGCCCTGACCAAATGGAACCGCCCCTGGGAAACCGGGGGCGGTTTTTTTACACCCGTTATTTTGTGCTGACCGGTATTTAACAAGGTGCAGCGCATAGCCCGGCTTGCCCGTGGTGGCGCACGCTATTCGATGCCATGCGATTCCAGCAGTGCAGTCAGCCGGGTATTTTCTTGCCGCAGTTGCTCGAGTGCGTCACGATCTTGAGCTTCCCCGCTGGGGGTGTCACTCATCGCTGCCCGACCCCGTGGCCGCCAGCCGCTTGCAGGTCAGCAAACAACGCCGTTCGATGAGATCAACGATCTGGCCGAGCACGTCGTGATCCAGGCTTTGAGCGGCGAACGCTGAGCGCAAGGTGGCCGCTTCAGGGGGCAACCGACGCGCCAGCGCCAGAACCCGCTTCTTGACTTGGGCCGGCGAGAGTCCCGCTGCTTGCGCAAACTGTTCCCAATGCCGCGCCTGAACTTCAGTGAACTTGTGCTGGCTGCCGATCTTCATCGCCATCTTGTCGGTCAGGTTGGCATAGACCGCCGTCGACAAAGCATCGTATAAGGGCGCCAACGCCGCGCCGCGCCCGGCATAGATCAGGGAGAAATTCTTGGCGTGTGCGTCGTGATTGCCGATGAGGGCGTTGAAAATCACGTAGTCCAGCAACCGCAATACGTGCGGGGCGCTGGGACGCGTCGCTTTGCGCACAAGCTCGAAGCAGCGGGTCAGATCCGGCCCGCCCTCGTTCTGATACTTGTATTCCGGCGCGACCCCCAGCGCCTGGCAGAAGTCTTCCTGATGCAGGCGCTGCAAGGCGCCATTGGACTGGCGCAGACGGTCGTAGCGGTCCACCAGCAGATACACCCGATCAGCCACGCGGCGAATCGCTGCGCGGGCTGCAGGGAGCTTCATTTGCGAGGCCAGGGCAAGACAGAAGCCTTCGTTGAACACACTGCCTGCCACAGCCGAAATGGCCGGCTTGAGGATATGAGAGCTCGGGGTGTTCTGGAGCGGCAGACCGAGGCGTTCTTCGGCAAACACCACCGGCAGCTTGTCCTGAGCGCCCGCCAATGACAGGCGCAGTCCTTCCTGTCCAGCCAGCATCGGTCGGCGGGGCAGTTCATCCAGGATGGCCAGCAGCTCTTCATCGTCCAGCCAGCGCACTGCTTGTTCGGACGGGATCACGCTGGGCTGCTGGCCAGGTTCGAGCAAACTGACCGCCCCCGCACATTCACCGCCAATGCCATCGAGCAGGGCGAAATCGTTCTGGCGCGAGACGTGCAGGGTTTGGGCGATCAGCCTGCGCTTGTCGCCTTCTGGCAGCAGGCCCGCGAAGAAGGGGCGCGTGGTCTTGTCGTCAAAAGCCTCTTCTCTCAGAGGGAGGTTATATGAGAGTGGACGCGCGGTGGCTGACTGCAGCCATTGCGGCGAGTAGCTGAAGCTCAGGCGTCCCTCGATTTGGGCCAACTGCCCGACGTGCTGGCCCAGCAACCAGACATCCAGGGCGCGGCTCATGTCTGCGCTCCCTGTTGCTCGCTGTCGTCGAGACCACCTACGACCAGGGTCGCACCCAGTGCCTGGAGGACGCGCAGAACATTCTCCAATCGGACGGTGGGCTTGCCAGCTTCCAGATCAACGATGAAGCGTATGCCGACCCCCGCTGCGAGAGCCAGTTGAGGTTGGGTCAGGCCCAGTGCCTTGCGTGCGCTTCGCACAGCGTCACCCAGATGCTGAGGTGTTTCGATCAGTGTAGACATTTGATAAATTTCCTGTTCGGGAAATTATGCCGTCTGCCGCAGGAGTTATCAAGAAAATTAACTGATCGGGAAATTTTTTGGCTGTTTCTTCTGCCATCAATCGAAAAACCCGATCGGGAAAGTGTCGCGCAATACGGTCGTAGCAGTGGCGCAGGGCATGATTTTTGCGGGTATTCGAGTGCTTCAGTAAAGGTGCACGAAAGTACACCTGTCCTTTTGTACGATTTCCCGCCTGGATCAAATTCTTCATGATTGACTCCCGTAACGCCCCGCTGAATGGAAATACAGAAGAAGCATCATTTAAGCGCTTCTATGGCATTCGGAAAACCGGGGCAAGGTCATGATTTAACCAATTGGAACAGGGAGAGATGATGGAAATGGCTGGAGAAAAAAAGAGTGGCGCTTGCAGAGCATGCATTAAACGCGTTTTTGTGTTCAGGAAAGGCACAAACCATCTGCTGCACTTGACATTGACCGTGATGACTTTCGGTGTATGGTCAATAATCTGGTTTCTGCTATCGCTTAATAAATTTGGCGGCTGGAGGTGTATTGAATGCGGCTCATCAGAAGTAAGGCTGTAGCGTCTTCCTCCATTCCGGATGGACTGCAGTTGCGGCATTTAATCCGAATGTTTCATAAATTCGCGTGATGATCACGCAGAATCCTGATTAATAGGGAAGTTTTGAGAAGGAGTGGTGTAGTGATTCATATGCCCGATTGAGCAAGATCTTTCTTATTAATTCTTATTAATCAACTATTTTATTGTTACCTGCAAAATAGAACCTCAGTTATTACGAAACCTTGGCAACAGAGATGCTTAAGAAGACTCCTCGTTTTATTAATTGCTTAATTCAAATATGAATTTGATTTTTCAGTATTTGTATTGATTTTTAATCATATTATGTTTAGAGTAAGTGTAATGCTGGTAATGTTCTTACTTTCAAAGAGGTTAAAAAATTATGCTTATTACATCAAAAGGTCAAATCACCATACCAAAGAAATATAGAGAAGCTTTAGGTTTATTACCTCATACACATATTGAGTTTGAATGTATTGGGGATGAATTACATATTAAGAAAGCAAAACAAATTGTTCGTGGTAAGAGAATGATTGAATCGATGATAGGAAAAAGTACGGTTTCTATGAGTACCGACGAAATTATGAAATTAACGCGTGGCGAGTAATGCCCGTTTTAGTTGATAGTAATGTCATTCTGGATATCTTTACCAGGGATCCTAAATGGTTTGAATGGTCATCAGAGACGCTCGCAGATTTAGCCGAGCGAGAGCTTTTGTATATAAATCCTATTATTTATTCGGAAATCTCAATCAGTTTCAAACGTATTGAGGAACTAGAGCAAGCATTACCGAATGATTATATTCATCGGGAAAGCTTGCCTTATGAAGCAGCATTTTTAGCAGGAAAATGTTTCCTGAAATATCGTAAATCTGGTGGTGTTAAACATGCACCGCTTCCAGATTTTTATATTGGCGCACATGCGGCAGTGAGAGGATGGAGCATTCTTACTCGTGATAATAGTCGTTATCAAACTTATTTCCCCACATTACGTGTCATTTTGCCGTCATAGGAAGTCGGATATTCGGTTCACATGTTTCTCTAAATTACGTTAGAGTAATCATGCAGTGCAGGCAGGGATGCCGATGACTGCAAACGGTGATACGCCAGCCCCACCACTTGAAAAAATAGCGGGGTTTTTACACATATTGTCTCCATAACTAACAATAGCTAGGTCAGGAATCCCCTTCCTTCAGGGAGGTGGCCTGCTAACTATTGTGACTTCCTATGCAAGAAAGAACCCGCAAAATCGTTCAAGCTATCCTGTATGAGGTGATTGCGGTCATTCTTGTAACGCCAGTGATAGCGTGGGCGTTTAATGAATCAATCGGCGTGACGGGTTTACTCGCTGTTCTGATGTCGCTTATCGCGATGAGCTGGAATTATATTTTCAACTCAATGTTTGAATATTGGGAGGCACAGCAAATCCAAAAGGGCAGGCCGCCTCAAATACGCCTCATGCATGCAATCGGATTCGAGGGGGGGCTGATTGTATTCACGGTGCCACTCATCGCTTACTGGTTTGGGCTTACCATGTGGACTGCACTGGTTACAGATATGAGTTTGCTCATATTCTTCTTTTTCTATGCAATAGTATTCCAGTGGTGCTTTGATAAGGTATTTGGCTTGCCTGAATCGGCTTCGGCAATGCAGATTCCACAATTGAACGCCGGTCAGGACAAGGTTGAATGACGCCGCCCCAATGAGAGCTGTCAAAAAAAGAATCCGGGGAGCAAAAGCCCTTACGGCTTCACGGGCGGCGATCTTGTCCTGAAAGATACGCCGCGCGCTTGCGAAATCCTCGAGGCCTGAATCGGCAGGCTTGATCCAGCGAACAGCACCCGCCACACCCACGCTGAACCGGTCTGCTGCCTCAGCTTAATAATCGTCTGGAAGAAACAAAACCCCACCGGATTTGGGCTAATCCGGCAGGGTTTCAGCTTTTATCAAGAAGTAATCACGATAAGACCGTGAAAGATTATGATCGGCAAGCCATTTGTTTTCTTTAGCAGATTTTAAGCATCATTATCCCCGGAGCAAGTAAACGCACTATGCGCTGCTTCCCGGGCTTTTCCAGTGGATTGCGGGAGCAAACAGCCAAGGCCATTGAGATCTGCAATCAGCATCTTTTTGATCTAGATCAATGAAACTCACCCTGATTCGGTTCATAGTTTACACAGCAACACATCACTATAGGAGTAAACAGAGATATGAGTACATTAGAAAAGACAGAAGATGCTGGAACACTTAGAAATTTTGGTATCAATATCGCAGTCATATTCGGTGTAGTAACAGCTTTGATTATTTTATCAGTATACTTCGCTAACGCTCCGAGCTGATTTGCCGGCGGCGTGCAGCGTGAAATCCTGCTGCACTGTGTTGGATGCGAAAAACCCCGTCAGATCTTGCGAATCAGGCGGGGTTTTTTGCTTGTGGAGGGTGCATGCAATAGCGGAAGCCCAGAAAGAAGCTTTTGCCGAAGCAATGGATACTCAATTGGCCACCAAGAGCGATCTGATGGAGATGGAAAATCGATTGATTAAGCGGAGCATTGGTCTGGTGCTTGGTCAGGTAGCCATCATTGCAGCATGGGCCATACTGCTTTAAATCTTTTGCTATTTTAGCCAGTCCGCGTAGAGCCAATAACCATCGGGCATTGCGCCGCGTGCAGGAATTCGGTGGCGCTGCCGTGCCCACCCTCGGGCTTATCCATCTTGCGCGGTTAAAGCAATGCGCTCCAGGCCACTTTGGCAATCATGCCGGTGGCGATACAGCCGGTCAGGATGGCGAAGGCCTGTTGCAATCTGGGCCCGGCAAAACGATCGGCGAATGTTCTGCCAAGCAGCATGCCTGCAATCGTTCCAGCGCAAAAGGGAAGGGCTACCGGCCATTTCATGACGCCAATCAGTATCGCTGATATAACGCCCGTGGAGGAAATCAGAGCCGTGATGGCAAGCGATGTCGCCATGATCGACAAGATGGGAAGATTCGTAGCTTTCCTGAGCACCGGCACGATTACGAAGCCGCCGCCTACGCCCAGCAGGCCTGACAGGAAACCAGCTGTCGTGCCTGAAAATACTAGCGCGCTGAAGCATGGCCAGGTCCAAATCAGGCGTCCGCTGGTGTCATCCAGTTGGCAAGGCGGAGCGCTATGCGGGTCAGGGATGTCTTTGTGATGCGCGTGCAGACTTTGGCGCAACATGTGCTGGGCAACGTAGACGAGCACACCGGCAAGCAGCAGTGTCAACGGCGTGTTGGGTATGCGCTGGGCGAGCCATATGCCTACCGGTGAGACCAATGCGCCGGTGAGCGCGATAAGACTGGCCGCACGGTATCGGACCCTTTTTTGCCTGAATGCCAGCAATGCGCCGATGGCTGCCGATAAGCTGACTGCCAGCAAGCCAACGGGTGCCGCTTCAGCAATGGTCAGGTGCAGGCTGAACATGAGCAGCGGCACCGCGATGAGGGTGCCGCCTGCTCCTGTCAGCGCCAGCACGAGGCCGGTAAATGAGCCCAGCAGGAGGCTGATCAAGTCAGATTCCATGCGTTGCTCAGCTCGTACCTTTTACGCGCGCAAGCCATTCACGGCCTTTCAGCATGCCGTTCCAGTACAGCCAGGGGAATAATTTGACTTTGAATAACCAGTAGAGCCGCCTTGCTACAAGCGGATTGAGCGGAAAAGTCGGCAGCAGTTTGCCGCCAAAACCAAATTCAGCCAGAATCACTTTGCCTTTTTCCACGGTAAGCGGGCAAGCGCCATAGCCATCATAAACATCGGGAAGCTCTTTGCCTTCTTTGGCGGCCAGAAGATTCTCGGCCACGATGACAATCTGCTTTCTGGCTGCGGCGGCCGTTTTGGTATTGGGTGAGGAGCAGGCATCTCCCAGCGAGAAAATATTGGGATAGCGCGGATGTTGTAACGTTTTGGGATTGACTTCGCAATAACCCGAGGCA
Organism: uncultured Nitrosomonas sp.; assembly: GCA_964554625.1. Classification (GTDB taxonomy): domain Bacteria; phylum Pseudomonadota; class Gammaproteobacteria; order Burkholderiales; family Nitrosomonadaceae; genus Nitrosomonas. Next base: position 7,718 of record CAZKPL010000022.1, read on the forward strand.
TCTGCCAGGGGGCTTTTGCTCAGAAAATCGGGGGCGGCATGAGGGGGCGTGACGTGCAGCATGTCAAACGGTTTTTCTACCCGCGTGATCTTGCCTTCACTATCCTTGATTTCGAAAGTGGCGATTTTTTTGGCGCCATCCACTTTTACCAGGTTAGAGTTGAAAACCAGTTGAGCATGATAGCGCTTTACATATTCCATCAGTGGCGGTACAAAATCAGCGACGCCAAACAGGACTGCGCCGGCGTTGTGGAATTCGACTTCGATGTTATCCAGTGTCTGCTGGTGCAGCCAGTAATCGCATGAGAGATACATGGCCTTTTGCGGCGCGCCAGCGCATTTGATCGGCATGGGCGGCTGGGTGAACAGTGCCTTGCCGCTTTTGAGGTTTTTCGTCAGCGTCCAGGTATAAGGCGCCAGCTCGAATTGATAATTGGACGTTACGCCATTCTGGCCCAGAGTCTGCAGGATGCCTTCGATTTTTTCCCATGCCAGGCGTATGCCTGGGCAAACGATCAGTTGCCGGTAACCGATCGAGCGACCATCGGCCAGATGAACCAGATTGTTGTCCGGGTCGAATCCGCTCGCGGCTGCCTGTATCCATTCTGCTTCCGGCGGGATGACGTCCGCCATGTCTCTTACCGTCTGGGCAATGTCATAAGCGCCGCCGCCCACCAGTGTCCAGGCGGGCTGATAATAATGCTTATCGCTCGGTTCGATAATGGCGATGCGCAAGGAAGGGCGGCGATGCAGCAGGCTGGCTGTCACGCCGATTCCCGCAGATCCCCCGCCTACCACGACGATATCAAAGGCATTGCCCCAGTTGCAGGCGGCCGTGACTGAAAGCTGTTTTTCCTGGGAGGAATGGGGTACGTATATGGTTTCTGGCGGCTCTTCTGTCCAGCTGCAGGCAGCGGTGACCGACTCTTCTCCGCCTTCGGGCTTTTTCTGCGCTTGTCCGGCCAGTTGATACAGCGCCTGGGGGCGGTTGCCCGTTTTACAGAATGCGAGGACGGGTCCCGGTAATTCTGCCAGCAGTTTGTTGAATGCTTCACTTTTTTCTGCTGAGATGGCGCCGATCTCGACGGGTAAATACACAAAATCGATACCCAGCACGCGCGCTGCCTGCTCGAGTTGGGCGCTGGTGGGCTGAGTCTCTCCGCCTTCCTGATCGGGGCGGTTGCAGATGACCGATTGATAGCCTGCTGCAGCGATTTCTGCCAAGTCCTCTACGCTGATTTGACTGGTAATAGACAGTTTCTCATTCAGTTTGGTCGTGACAAGATTCATTTTCTTCTCCTTTGGAAGGGATCGGTTTTTTTAACTCCAGATGACTGCTTTTCTGCGGGTGATGAGGGTTGTTATTCGTGCAATAAAGCTGGTACAGCGTTTGTATGATGTGTAATGCTTTCTGGCTGGCCAGGCTGTAGTAGATATATTTGCCCTTGCGCGCAGTATTCACGAGTTTTTCTTCACGCAGAACGGTAAGTTGCTGTGATAAGGTCGGCTGGCGGATTCCCAGCGATTGCTCCAGTTCACTCACATTCTTTTCACTTTGCACGAGATGACAAAGAATGAGTAAACGGTCTTCGTTGGCCAGCACTTTCAGCAACGCGCAGGCTTGTGCGGCAGACGCCCGGTTGGGCAGTATGCCAGTCAAGCCGGCGGGGTCTTCTGTTTTTTTTATGATTAGTGGATTGTTCAGCATAAAAGCATACTCAGATTTTCTTGTTTCCTGATTTGGGCTGCGTTGCCTGGTGTCGTTCCAGAAGCTCAAAAATACCCATGCCAAGCAGCATGGCGGCGACAAATACGATGCCGCGCAGGCTGCCTGTTCCAACCAGCACGAGGCCGGGGCCCGGACAGATGCCCGCCAATCCCCAGCCGATCCCGAATGCCAGACTGCCAAGCACCAGGCGCTGATTGATTACACGGGAGGTGGGAAGGTGGAGGGATGAGCCCAGGTAGGTTTGGCCGCGGCGGTGCGCCAGAGTGAAGGCCATCACGCCGATGCTGATCGCGCCCATCATGACAAATGCCAGCGAGGGGTCCCACGAACCGGTCATATCAAGAAATGACAGCACCTTGGCCGGATTGGCCATCTCCGACAGAATCAGTCCCATCCCGAAGATAAGGCCCGCCAGTAATGCGATAAGAATAGTGATCATCAGTGTGTTCTCCTTGATGAAACCATCAGCTCAATAGATGCCTGATGAGGTAAACCGTGACAGCGCCTGCCGTTATGAATGCCAGCGTGGCGACGATCGAACGGGGCGACATGCGCGATAGCCCGCATACGCCATGACCGCTGGTGCAGCCTGAGCCATAGCGCGTCCCCAGTCCCACGATCAGTCCCGCCAAAGCCAGGACCGCGTAACTGGTGTCAATCTGGATGGGGGGCAATTCATGGAATAATCGCCAGATGAAGGGCGCCAGGATGAGTCCTGAAATAAAGGCGAGGCGCCATCCCATGTCACCTCTGCTCAGCTTGAACAAACCGCCAACGATGCCGGAAATGCCCGCGATCCGGCCGGCAAGCAATAACAGCATGGCAGTGGCGATACCGATCACCATGCCGCCTGCCAGGGCAGACCATGGCGTAAAATGCGTCCAATCAATGGTCATGATAGCGCTCCTCGATTTGTCTTTATATATATTGATATTATGTTAATAAATAGATTATAGTCAATCGATATGAATTTATTTGAAATTGAGAAAGGAGAGCACCGTGCAGCCAAATATCCAAGCATTCTTTGACCCCGCGACCTGGACAGTGACTTACGTGGTGTATGATGAGCCAGGTGGAAGCTGCGCCATCATCGATCCCGTGCTCGATTACGATCCCAAGGCGGGCAGGATGCAAACCGTTTCTGCCGATAAAGTGATTGCTTTTGTCACCGAACAGAAGCTCACTGTGAGCTGGCTTCTCGAAACGCATGCTCATGCCGATCATCTCTCATCGGCTGACTACCTCAAGGGCAAGCTCGGAGGGAAAACGGCGATAGGCGATCATATTCCAGTCGTGCAGCAAACTTTCAAGAAGCTGTTCAACATGGAACCCCAGTTCGCGACAGATGGGACACAATTCGATCATTTGCTGACGGAGGGCGAGCTATTCAGGGTTGGCAAGCTGACTGGCAAGGCTATTTCAGTATCGGGGCATACGCCAGCCGACATGGCCTATCAGTTTGAAGATGCGATATTTATCGGCGATACCTTGTTCATGCCGGATGTAGGGACCGCACGCGCCGATTTTCCCGGAGGCGATGCGCGCCAGCTTTATCGTTCCATCCGCAGATTACTGGATTTTCCGCCGGAAACAAGACTGTTCATGTGCCATGATTATCCACCCAAAGATCGCTCTGTTCAGTGGCAAAGCACGGTGGCAGAAGAACGCGCGCATAATATCCATGTCCATGATGGTATAAGCGAGGATCAATTTGTCGCCATGCGCACTGCACGTGACGCGACGCTGGAGATGCCGGTGCTGATATTGCCTTCGGTGCAGCTCAACGTGCGTGCGGGGAAAATACCACCCGCGGAGGATAATGGGGTGTCTTATTTTAAGATACCGATCAACGTGCTTTGAACACTGCTAATGTAACTTAAGAGGAGGGAGGATGATGGCGCATTTCGATGATAAAAGACGGCAATTTTTGCAGTTTGCAGCATTCGGCGCAGCCGCTACGGCATGGCCAGGTTTTATCCTGGCGAAAACGCCCAAGATGATCAATACGCCCAGCAGTGCCTTCAAACCTGATGTGGAAATCGAACTGACTGCCCGCGCGGGCGCGGTTTCCATCAAGCCTGGCACGGCCACCCGTGTTTTCCAATACCAGGGAAAGCTACTCAAAGGTCCTGCCTCCACGTTAACCGGGATGCCTGGCTATCTCGGTCCCAAGCTGAATCTCGTTCATGGCCAGAAAGTTCGCATCACTTTTTATAACGAGCTGACCGAACCCACCGTTGCACATTGGCATGGCATGCATGTGCCGCAGAAAATGGATGGGCACCCGATGTACGCCATTAATCGAGGCGAGCGCTATGTGTATGAATTTGAGGTCAAGAACCCGGCCGGCACAAACTGGTATCACGCGCATACCCATGAGATGACTGCCACCCAGGTTTATCAGGGATTGGCAGGATTGATCACCATTACCGATGAACAGGAACAAAAACTGGAGCTGCCCAGCGGTGAATATGATCTGCCGATCGTGATTCAGGACCGGCGCTTTGCCGCCGACAATCAACTGCAATATCTCCAGCATGGCATGCAGGAGCGGATAAGGGGCTTTCTGGGCGACACTATCCTGATCAACGGACAGATCAATCGCACCATACCGGTTAAAACCCGCGCGTATCGGCTGCGTGTGCTTAATGGATCGAATTCAAGGATTTATAAACTTGGCTGGGAAGATGGCGCGCCCTTGACAGCAATCGGAACGGATGGCGCATTGCTCGAAAAACCCGAGACTTTCCCCTATATCATGCTCGCGCCGGCTGAACGGGTCGAATTATGGGTCGATTTCAGTGGACGTGAACCCGGTTCCGATCTCGTGCTCTATAGCCTTGAATATCACGGCGTCATGCCGCATAGGGGCGGCGGAATGCGTGGCGGCAGAGGCATGATGAGCGATGGGCTCGGACAAGGCAGTAAATTCCCGCTGGTTAAATTCCATATCGTCGGGAAGACCAGCGAATCACCTCAATTGCCGGCAGCGCTCACTCAATTTAAACGTCTGGCCGACCGTGATGTCGCAAACCCGGATAAACCCATCCAGATTGGCCTGAGCATGATGCATATGTCGCCTGAGCTCAATCACCGATCGTTTGAATTGCTGGCAGCCGCAGAGAGTGAAAAAATTCCTGTCAACACCATCCAGAAAGTCAGAATAGTCCAGGAAGATCATGCAATGCATGGAAGAAGAGGGATGGACAGCGGAGATGGCAGGGGGGGAGGGGGCAGGAGAGGCGGTGGTATGGGCATGACGATGTCTATGGCGCACCCGATTCATCTGCACGGACAGCAATTTCAGATACTTTCCCGCTTGATACAGGATCAGCATGGCAGCGGCTATGAAACTGTCAAGGATGGCTTTATCAATAGCGGCTGGAAAGATACCGTGCTGGTCATGCCTGGCGAGGAAGTCACGATCATCAAGCCCTTTCAGGACTATACGGGTCTTTACCTCTATCACTGTCATAATCTTGAACACGAAGATATGGGCATGATGCGCAATTTCCTGGTGAGCTGAAGAAATTGCGATCATTGATAATGCAGGCAGAAACGGCTTAACGTGAGTTAAAGACTAGGGAGGTCAGGCGGTGCTGTTCGCGGTCGCGCCTCTCCAGGCGAACCAGGTGCCTATCATTGCGCCGATAAAATTGAGCGCCACATCGGTGAGACTGGCGTACCGGCCAGGAACAGCGAACTGATGCCATTCAAGCAGCGCACCGTAGGCGCCCGCGATCATTACAACCAGCGGCAATCCAGCCCGGGGATGCAAATACCGGAACAGGCAACGGCAAAGGGTCCACGCAAGCAAGGCATAAGCCGGGATATGCAGCATATTATGCACTGCCGGAGAAAACCAGGAGAACACGGCATGGATAATAGTCGGATCGCCAGACGGTTCTCCGGATATCGAAGAAGCCGCATATAAGCCGATCATCACACTGAGCGGCCAGATGAAAGGGGGAATAACTTTTGTACTTTCAGCGTTCATCGTGCATAAAGAATAAACACAAAAATAGAAGGCTTCTTTTTATCTTGTTCATAGCGAAAAGTAATATTTTCTCATTTTATCCCATTTCTAAATCAAACCCGTCTTTGTCGGCTTCTCCTCGCCGTCTTATTTATACTGTCTCTGCAGCTTGCCTTCGCGCCATGAAGAGAGGTGAGCATTATAATCAGCTCAAGCCAGGTGTGTGATGTCCTCTTTAGGTAGCGCTAGCTTTTTGCCATTTTGGGGGCTAACAGAAATAAGTCTCCAGCTCTGCCGGAGGTAATTTAACTTGAGATTTTCCAACCTAACCCCGACACACAAGATTTTTGACACTACCGGCTTTCCGAAAAAGACTATACTATGACTTGGAGTCTTCGCAAAAAGATCTGGACAGCTGGATTGATTATCACAATAATGAAAAAGCTCATCAGGGCAAAACCTGGAATGGGAGGGCTCCTATGGAGACTTTGCTCGGTGGGAAAGCGGTTTGGAATAAGAATAATAGTAAAAACTTGAATTAAATTTAATTCTAAAAGCGACTGCTTCATATCCAGCGTTTTTCCAGCATATGGTTTCCATATTTCATTCGTGGATAATAACGGAAAAATGGAAATGCTTGAGGAAATAAGGGCAAAGGGAAAGGCGCTTGAAGCAAAGTATCCTGAGTAATTTTGGAAGGATCGGGAAAGGTTTGGTTTAATGACCATGGTGCCCAGAAGAGGACTCGAACCTCCACACCCGAAGGCACATGGACCTGAACCATGCGCGTCTACCAATTCCGCCATCTGGGCAGCATCATATCCTAATCTTTATCCAGGATATATGAAGAATTCATGATTTTATAGGAAACCACTGTTTTGTCAATCAAGAAGAAAAACAAGAAGAATCAGCTGCGTAAACTTGATCCTTTTCTCGCTCGTGAAAGCGAGCGGTATGGCACTCCTTTGCCAAGCCGCGAATTCATACTAAAAATACTTGATGAGCAAGGTGTTCCGGTTAGTGAAGCATTATTACGGAAGCTGTTGGATATAGTCCCCAAAGAAATGGAATTTTTTAATCGTCGATTGACTGCAATGATCCGTTCTGGACAGATTATGCGCAATCGAAAAGGGGACATCTGTGTCATTGAGAAGCTAGAACTCATCAAAGGAACGGTACAAGGGCATAGTGACGGTTATGGTTTTTTGATTACCGATGACGGCAGCCCTGATTTATATCTGGGCCCCAAAGAAATGCATAAGGTGCTTGACGGTGATCGTGTCATTGTCCGTGAAATCGGTATGGATCGCCGAGGTCGCCGTGAATGCAAAATCGTTGAAGTGTTGGAACGTACCAATATACAGCTCATTGGGAGATTCAATGCCGAGCATGGCATTTTTTTCGTAACTGCTGAGAACAAGCGTATCAGCCAGGAAATTCTGATTCCTCGTGAAGCCACTATGAATGCCAAGGCTGGCCAAGTCGTAATGGTGAAGATTATTCAGCAGCCTGACATTCATACCCAACCCATTGGTCATATTATTGAAATTCTGGGTGAATACACTTCGCCTGGCATGGAAATCGAGATCGCGCTACGTAAATACGATTTGCCTTATGAGTTTTCATCCGAGATAGAGAAAATCTCTGCTAAATTCCCTAAGAAAGTACTGAAGAAAGAGCTGGTCAAGCGAAAAGATATTCGCCATTTACCTTTGGTTACGATCGATGGCGAAACAGCGCGCGATTTTGATGATGCAGTATATAGTCAACGCGATGGAAAAGATTATCGATTATATGTGGCCATCGCTGATGTCAGTCATTATGTCCATGATAATGATGTGCTGGATAAAGAAGCATTTATGCGGGGCAATTCAGTGTACTTTCCACGGCGAGTGATACCGATGTTGCCAGAAGTACTTTCCAATGGATTGTGCTCACTTAACCCGCTGGCTGATCGTCTTTGTATGGTATGTGAAATACAATTAGCTGCCAATGGTGAATATCTGGGTTACCAATTTTACCCAGCTGTCATGCGCTCTCATGCTCGACTTACATACAATGAAGTTGCGGCGATGGTGGATAATCCTAAAGAAGCCGATACGAAGCAATATATCGATTTACTTCCGCACATTCAATCACTCTATAAAGTATACAAAGTTTTACAAAAAGCACGCAAGAAACGTGGGGCTATTGATTTTGAGACGATTGAAACCCAAATGATTTTTAACGAGCAAGGCAAGATTGAGCAAATACTCCCGGTGCAACGTAATGTAGCGCACTGCCTGATAGAAGAATGCATGCTAGCTGCCAATGTATGTGCATCAGATTTTTTACAGAAACATAAGCAGCCAGTGTTGTATCGTATCCATGAAGGACCTGCACCGGAAAAACTGACAGCACTGCGCGATTTTCTCAAGGAGTTTGGTTTGCAACTAGGGGGCGGCAGTCTGCCACACGCAAAAGATTATGCTAAAACATTAACTAAAATCAACAGCAGAAGCGATGCGCAATTATTACAAACGGTCATGCTACGATCACTACAGCAGGCGATATACAGTCCTGAAAATATCGGCCACTTTGGATTGGCTTATGAATCGTATACTCATTTTACTTCACCGATTCGGCGTTACCCTGATTTATTGGTCCATCGCGCCATCAAAGCGGTTCTTAATGGCGATACCTATTCTCCAGCTGGCGGCGATTGGCATGAGCTGGGCAAGCATTGCTCAATGACGGAACGTCGTGCGGATGAGGCAACACGTGAGGTTGAGTCGTGGCTTAAGTGCTTCTATATACAGGATAAGATAGGTGAATGCTTTGACGGTGTTATCAGTAGTGTTACCGCATTCGGATTGTTTGTTGCGCTAGATCAAATTTATGTGGAAGGATTGGTTCATATTTCAGAGCTGCCCAGCGACTATTTTCATTTTGATAACACTAAACATATGTTGTATGGTGAGCGTACTGGAAGAAAATACCGCCTGGGTGATCGCCTCCAAGTCAGGCTTGTACGAGTTGATCTGGAAACTCGCAAAATAGACTTTGTTCTCGCTTAGGGGTCGATAAAATCGTGGACATATGCATCCTGGCTATCAGGAATATAACGATTGGAAATTTTGCAGACTCCCCCCAATAGAAGTAAAAGCATCAGATCCTTTTGGCTCATTAACTTTACATAATTTTTACAACAAACTTGCTTATCTAGCGACATGTCTCAGACGCGGCATATTTTTGGGTTTCATGCGATTATGAGCCGTTTGCGGCAGAACCCGGACAGTATCAAAGAAATCTATTTAGATTCGGCCCGGCATGATCAGCGTGCGCGTGATCTATTTAAACTTGCTGAAATCAAAAACGTTCATTTGATACTTTGTGATAGTGCAAGGCTTGCCAGAATAGTGGGTACAACTCACCATCAAGGCGTGGTAGCCAGCATCACAGCCATTCAGAATCATGTGGCGATTGAGGATGTCCTGGAAGTACTGAACGAACCCGCTTTGCTCCTGGTATTAGATGGCATCAAGGATCCTCACAATTTAGGCGCATGCCTGCGCGTTGCTGACGCATTGGGCGTCCATGCCGTCATCGCGCCCAAGGATCGTTCGGTGGGGCTAACAGCCACAGTGCATAAGGTCGCAAGCGGCGCTGCGGACACCGTTCCTTTTATTACCGTCACCAATTTAGCCCGAACCTTGCGAGAACTTAAGCAGCAAGGTGTCTGGATTGTTGGTACTGCGGCTGAGACTACCCATACCCTTGACAGTATTACACTTGATGGTCCTATCGCCTGGGTATTGGGTGCAGAGCATGAGGGCATGCGCCGCCTGACAAGGGAAACCTGTGATCAATTGGTGCGTATCCCAATGGTCGGTAGTGTTGAAAGCTTGAATGTGTCAGTGAGTGCTGGTATTTGCTTATTCGAGACCTACCGTCAGCGTATGAAGAAGATCTGATTATCAGGCAAATGTGAGAATTGCTTAGTTTCTGTGGAAAATAAAATAACGTGAGTTCGACATAAAAAAGCTGTAAAAGAAACCCTTCCTTAAACTTTTCTTGCCGTGGGGTTGCGATTCTTATGTCGAATTCACGTTAACATAACAAAAATCATTACAATGACCATAACTACTGTCATAATCACTTGATCAACAATGCTACTGACATCATTTTATGAAGTTTCTTTTTGATCTCTTTCCAGTAATTCTATTTTTTATTACTTTCAAGATTTATGGTATTTACGTTGCAACCGCAGCAGCTATTGCGGCTACTTTTGTGCAAATCGGCTGGGTATGGTTTCGCCATCGTAAAATCGGCGCCATGCTATGGGTGAGTCTCGTGATTATTGTCGTCTTCGGTGGTGCAACACTGGTCCTGCGAGATGAGACTTTCATCAAATGGAAGCCATCAGTACTCTATTGGTTGTTTGCCATTGCATTGCTATTGGCGCATGTGATTTTTAAAAAGAATTTGATTCGTACCATGATGAAGGAACAGCTCAAGCTGCCTGAGCTGATATGGGCTCGCCTCAATGCCAGCTGGATAGCTTTTTTCGCATCAATGGGTGTTGTCAATCTTCACGTAGCCTACAATTATTCCACCGAAATCTGGGTTAATTTCAAGCTATTCGGGTTTATGGGTTTGATGCTGACGTTTGTTCTTTTGCAAGGACTGCTGCTGGGAAAATATATAGAGAAAAGCGAGAATGAGGAAACATGATGCAGTATGCAATAAACAAACAGTGAAATCTTCGACAGCCTGAAAAAAGGCTTCCGTCACGTTCGGTTGCAGCCTTTTTTATGACGCATATTCTCTATAATGGTTATAAAATACTTTTATAGAGAGGTGGATCTTTCATCTCTTTACTACTTCATTTCTCCCAAATTAAAGTCACTTGCGTTGACAAGAAAGGTGAGATATTAAAACAAAAAAACGATATATCTCCAAACGTACCTCGTTATTTACGGGATTCAGATATATTTCTACAGACTGCCGCGGATGAGTAAGTTAGCTGAAAACCTTATTTTATACGGCTTTGTGAATTTTTATGGATTTCTGAGGATTGATATTTGGTAGGCGCGATTGGACTCGAACCAACGACCCCCACCATGTCAAGGTGATGCTCTAACCAGCTGAGCTACGCGCCTACGAATTCAGGATTCTAACTGAAACACAGAATTGGTTCAAATATAAGTTAAAAATAATGGTTCTTTCGAAATTTTGGAGCTTATAAATTATTTATTCTGATCAGAGTAATCGACACGACCTGAAGTAAAATAACCAATATTTATTTGCAGACCGGAATGCTTTTAAAGGTAAAAACAAACTTTGTTTACATCTTCTTATAGTTCATAACTTTTGCCATCCCTTAGAATTAGATGAGAATCTGCGAGAATGGGCTTATTGCATGATGATTGCGTCATCATTACCCTTTTTCATTTTGCATCTTTCTGATTTTGCGGTATATGATTTATATTTTTTCACTGTTTAATCATTCAGGCTTTTTCATGAGGAATGAATTTTGAAAAATGCATTGCTGAATGAGTGCAATATTTATTTCTGAAGACCTGAAACTGAATGAACTCTAATTATATTGCTCCCAAGTGGCTATTAGGTGGTAATGCACAAACCATTTATCCTTATTTCCTCAATCCATCACCGCACGTAGCTTTCCGGCGTGAGCGCTGGGAGCTTGATGATGGTGATTTTGTCGACATCGATTGGCTCGAAGGTGCTTTGAATAAGCCGCTAGTGGTCATGTTTCATGGGCTTGAAGGTAGCTCACGCAGTCATTATGCGCTTAGTATGATGAATCAGTTACGGGAGCAGAGTTGGCGTGGGGCGATTATTCATTTTCGTGGCTGCTCTGGGCAACCTAATCGCTTGCCGCGTGCTTACCATGCAGGTGATTCAATGGAGGTAGATTGGATGCTGCGGCGGGTAGCATATCAATGTAAATTGCAGGAATCAGGTATGCCACTCTACGTGATTGGTATCTCACTCGGAGGGAATGCTTTATTGAAATGGCTGGGCGAACAAGGTGGGCAAATAAATAGGTTGATTACAGCTGCTGTTGCCGTTTCCGCTCCACTTGACCTGGCTGCCGCTGGAAGGGCGCTTGATTCAGGTTTTAACCAATTCTATACTCGTCATTTCCTGAGTTCTTTAAAACGCAAAGCATTAGAAAAACAAAAGCGTTTTCCGGGTTTGCTCGATGCGAAGACAATTGCAGCGTCTGCCACACTATATGAATTTGATAACCACGTCACGGCACCGTTGCATGGGTTTCGTGACACAGACGAGTATTGGAGTAAATCAAGCAGCAAGCCTTGGCTTCAACATATTCAGGTTCCTACCCTTGTTATTAATGCACGAAACGACCCATTCATGCCGGCTCATGTATTGCCAACTCAGGAGAAGGTGTCACCCATGGTAATACTGGAATTTCCTGAGCAAGGCGGGCATGTCGGATTTATGCAAGGAACCTTTCCTGGTCAGCTCAAGTGGCTTCCTCAACGGATCATCGAGTTTTTCAAACGATATGAATGTTTGTAACTATTCTTGAGCGGGTTTGCTCGAGTCAAGATAAGAACCTTGCCACAAAAGCTTTTTCGATACTTCCTTTTAGAGGAATCCTGACGCGATGACCACTGCCAGGGGCGGCGTGGATTGTCATGCCATTGAGGTTTTGCATGTATTCCAGCTGAATTACCTGGTTGCCGGAAGGATGGATGATCTCCAGGCGATCTCCAATTTCGAAGCGATTCTTTACCAGAATTTCAGCCATGCCACTGATTTGATCGACGATCGTAACATCTCCCACATACTGACTGCGATTTGATTCCGAATGACCCCGCAAGTAATTTTGCGTCTCATTGCTATGGTGTCGCTGATAGAAGCCATCCGTATAGCCACGATTGGCAAGACCTTCCAATTGACCAAGTAGTACAGGATCAAAGGGGCGGTTGGCTACCGCATCATCTATCGCTTTACGGTAAACTTGAGTTGTGCGCGCAACATAATAGGCTGATTTGGTTCGCCCTTCGATTTTCAGAGAATCTATCCCCATTTTGACGAGCCGTCCGATATGTTCTACTGCTCGCAGATCTTTAGAGTTCATGATATAGGTACCATGTTCATCTTCCATAATGGGCATTAATTGACCTGGCCGTTCTCCTTCTTCAATCAGATAAACATGATCGGCAGCAGGATGTCGCTTGATCGCATCATTTGTGTCAGGTTGTTGCAATAATGCTTGGTTGAAGTCGAAGTCAATTTTCTGTACAGGCTGAATGTCACCCGTTGCATTTTCTTCCGCTGACTTGACTTTATAATCCCATCGACAGGAATTGGTGCAGGTGCCCTGATTTGGGTCGCGGTGATTAAAATAGCCTGATAACAGGCATCGTCCTGAGTAGGCGATGCATAATGCGCCGTGAACAAATACTTCGAGTTCCATATCTGGACAGAGTTGGCGGATTTCAGTAATTTCGTCCAGCGATAATTCACGTGATAAAATAACACGTGTTAATCCAATTTTTTGCCAGAATTTTACTGCAGCATAATTGACAGTATTGGCCTGAACGGAGAGATGAATAGGAATATCTGGCCATTTCTCCCTGACCAGCATGATGAGTCCAGGGTCTGCCATAATCAACGCATCAGGCTTCAGTTCAATGATTGGCGCCATATCAGCCATATAGGTTTTTACCTTTGCGTTATGTGGCATGAGGTTGCTTGTGACAAAAAACTTTTTGTTTAGCGCGTGCGCTTCTGTAATTCCGGCACGTAATTGCTCCAAAGAAAATTCATTATTGCGGGCGCGCAGAGAGTAACGCGGTTGGCCAGCGTAAACCGCGTCAGCACCATAAGCATAAGCAATACGCATTTTTTCTAATGAGCCGGCGGGGAGTAAAAGTTCAGGAATATTTGGCATAATATTAAATGAAAGATAAATTTTTGATTGATGTGCAGAGGCACGCATACACGAACTACGCCGATTAATGGCTGAATCATTTCCAGGGATAATCCAGGAAATGATTGAATAGCTAGCCTTATTGTAGCACCATGCCGACCGACCCTCCCTTTATCCACTTACGCCTGCATAGCGAGTATTCCATCGTCGATAGTATCGTTCGTATCGATGAAGTCTTATCGAAAGCAGCGGCAGATAACATGCCAGCATTGGCGTTGACAGATCTCGCTAACCTCTTTGGATTGATCAAATTCTATCAAAGCGCTTGTAAAAAAGGTATCAAACCCATCATGGGATGTGATATCTGGATCAGTAATGAAACAGATCGCGATAAGCCTACTCGTGTTTTATTGTTATGCCAATCCTATTCTGGTTACTTATTATTGTGCCGTTTGCTGTCGCGGGCTTTTCGTGAGAATTTATACCGTGGCCGGGCTGAATTAAAAAAATCCTGGTTTCATGCTAATGAAGGTGGGACAGAGGGATTGATCCTGTTGTCAGGTGCTCATTATGGCGAGATAGGATGGCATCTGTCACAAAATAATTTGATTGCTGCTGAAGTATTGGCTCAGGAATGGGCAGATTTGTTCCCGGGGAGATTTTATATCGAACTACAGCGAAGCGGATATGCGAACGAGGAAAGCTGTGTACGCAATTCGCTGCAGCTGGCTTCTAAATTACAATTACCTGTCGTGGCAACTCATGCAGTGCAATTTTTAGAACCCGAAGATTATAAAGCTCATGAAGCCAGGGTATGTATTGCTGAGGGGTATGTGCTGGGCGATCGCCGGCGTCCCCGTCATTTTACCGAACAGCAATATTTTAAAACACAGGCAGAAATGCAGGTGCTGTTTGCGGACATTCCATCTGCGCTTGCCAATAGTGTGGAAATTGCTAAACGTTGCACAGTTGTGTTTGAACTAGGTGTTAACCGCTTACCGCTTTTTCCAACGCCTGGTGCGGTTAGTATTGAGCAATATTTACATGAACAAGCAGAATCAGGGCTGGCAAAACGTATGCGTGTCCTGTTTCCGGATGCTGCGATCTATGCTTCGCAAGTTCCCAAATATCAGGCCAGACTGGATTTTGAAGTCAATACCATTATCCAGATGGGATTTGCAGGTTATTTTCTAATCGTCGCTGATTTTATCAACTGGGCCAAGCAGAATGATGTGCCGGTGGGGCCGGGGCGAGGGTCAGGCGCAGGTTCTCTGGTGGCTTACTCACTCGGGATTACTGATCTCGATCCAATGCGCTACGATTTGTTGTTCGAGCGTTTCCTGAATCCTGAACGGATATCCATGCCGGATTTTGATATCGATTTTTGCCAGGATAGACGTGAGGACGTCATTGAGTATGTGAAGCAGCGATATGGCGAAGAAAGCGTTTCGCAAATTGTCACGTTTGGCACGATGGCAGCAAAAGCCGTGGTGCGTGATGTTGGCCGTGTGCTGGATTTGCCTTATAACTTTGTAGATCAGTTGGCCAAGCTGGTGCCATTCGAGATTGGCATGACGCTGAAAAAGGCGCGCGCCGTCGAACCTCAACTGGAGCAGCGTGCACGAGAGGAAGAGGATGTGCGTAGTTTGCTGGAGCTGGCGGAACATCTGGAAGGACTGACTCGTAACGTGGGGATGCATGCAGGGGGTGTATTGATCGCCCCTGGTAAGATTACCGATTTCTGTCCGGTGTATTGTGCGGATTCGGGCGATTCAGTGGTCAGTCAATTTGATAAAGATGATGTCGAGAGAATCGGCCTGGTTAAGTTTGATTTTCTTGGGTTGCGCACCCTGACTATTCTTGACAGGGCGGTCAGCGATATCCGGCAGCGACATGCTGGAATAGAAGAAAAGAAGGCTGGCCTCCAGGCTGAACAACTGGCGCCATCGCTGAATCAGCATTTTTCTCTGAATCATATTCCTCTAGAGGATGCTGCGACATATGGATTGATGAGAAAAGGCAATGCAGTCGGAATCTTTCAATTTGAATCACGTGGCATGAAGGATCTGCTCCAGAAAGCGAGACCTGATCGATTTGAAGATTTGATTGCCTTGGTAGCCCTCTATCGGCCAGGTCCAATGGATTTGATTCCTGAATTTATTGAGCGTAAGCACGGTAAACGTGTGGAGTATCTGGATCCGCGCCTTGAACCTATTCTTGGGCCAACATATGGCGTCATGATTTATCAGGAGCAGGTGATGCAAATTGCTCAGATAATTGGCGGCTATAGTCTCGGTGGTGCTGATTTATTGCGGCGTGCGATGGGCAAGAAGAAGGTAGAGGAAATGGCGCAGCAACGCGACATTTTTGTGGCGGGTGCAATCAAGAATGGTTTGAGTGAGCAGGATGCGATTACGCTCTTTGATTTGATGGAAAAATTTGCGGGCTATGGCTTTAATAAATCGCATGCAGCGGCTTATGCTTTAATTGCCTTCCAGACAGCTTATCTTAAAGCACACTATCCTGCAGAGTTTATGGCCGCATGTTTGTCGGCAGAAATGAATGATACCGATAAGATCAATGTGTTTTACGAAGATTGTCAGGCCAATCGACTGACGATTTTACCACCAGATATCAATCTATCCGAATACCGTTTTGTTCCCGTTGGTGATCGAACCATTCGATATGGTTTGGGGGCTGTGAAGGGAACGGGCGAGGGAGCAATCTCGGCGATTATCGAAGCGCGTAATCAAGGTGGATCATTTACTGATTTATTTGATTTCTGTTGCCGGGTTGATCGGCGAGTGGTGAATCGCCGTGTTATGGAGTCGCTCATTCGTGTCGGTGCATTTGATGGGAGCGATCGTAATCGTGCAGGCTTGCTGGCATCAGTGGGTATTGCGATTGAATTTGCCGAGCAACGTAGCCTATCAATTCATCAAACCAGTCTGTTTGGGGAGATTGAAAATAGCTTGCAACACCCAGCCTTAGTTAATATACCCCAATGGTCAGAAAAGGAAATGCTGCAGAATGAAAAGTTAGGACTGGGATTTTATTTCAGCGGCCATCCTTTTCCGAGCTATGCAAAAGAGCTTGGCCAATTTGTGCGGACCCGGCTGGACCGGTTAAGTCCGCAACGTGATTATCAGTTGATTGCCGGTGTGATTCATTCTGTACGTACCCAGATGACGCGACGGGGGAAGATGGCGATTATTGTGTTGGATGATGGCCATGCCCGTGTGGAGGTGGTGGTTTATAACGAACTATTTCGTATGCACAGTGACTGGCTAAAAGAAGACCAACTTCTGATTGCCGAGGTCACCATTGGCAACGCTATGGGAAGCAGTGGTGAGCTTCGCATTACTGCTGACAAACTTTATAATCTTGCGACTGCCCGTTCGTGCTATGCAAAGAAAATAAGGCTTCTGATTAACGGAGCCATAGCATCCGATCTGGCCAATGTGGCGAGGCTCAAGGAGTTACTTACACCTTGCCGGCAAGATAGCCTATCCAAAAGTAAAGGTGCAGAAAGCCACCTTTATTCCTACTGTCCTGTGTCGGTCATTTACCGAAATCAATATGCAATCTGTGAGATAGAATTAGGCGATGCCTGGCATGTTCATCTGGATGACACACTGATTGAATTGCTATCTACCTTCCTTCAAACAGAGAGTATTGAAATCATTTATTGAGTAGTCCTGCTCATCATCCCTCAAATAACGGACTGACCGGATATTCCAGTGCTTCCTTGATCGCGACCAGCGAGAGGACAGCTTCTCGGCCATCGATGATACGATGATCATAAGAGAGCGCCAGATAATTGACAGGGCGTATGACGATTTGACCATTCTCAACAACAGGGCGCTGCTTGGTCGCATGTATACCTAGAATCGCACTTTGCGGTGGATTAATGATAGGTGTGGAAAGCATCGATCCAAAGACACCTCCATTGGTAATGGAAAAGGTGCCGCCCGTCAATTCTTCTATGGTCAATTTACCATTTTGCGCTCGTTGGGCGAAATCAGCAATTTGCTTTTCTATTTCTGCTTGTGATAATTGATCCGCATTACGGATGATCGGCACGACTAATCCACGCGGGCTTGCAACAGCGATACCAATGTCGTAATACCCATGATAAACAATTTCATTGCCATCTACGGAAGCATTGATGATGGGAAACTTTTTCAGTGCGGCAACAGCCGCTTTGACAAAGAACGAGGTGAACCCGAGTTTAACGCCATGTTCTTTTTCAAATGTATCTTTGTAGCGTGCTCGTAAATCTATAATCGCTTGCATATTGACTTCATTGAAGGTCGTCAAAATTGCTGCCGTGGCCTGGGATTGGACCAATCGTTCAGCAATACGCATTCGTAGCCTGGTCATAGGCACGCGTTGCTCAGGTCGGGTACTGGTAGCCGTCATAGCACGTGTCTCAGGCAGTTCGGCCTCTGCTTGAGAAGCGATGGTTTTGTTTTTGAGATAAGCCAGGATATCTTCCTTGATGATACGACCATCGCGCCCTGTGCCACTGATACCATTGATTTCGTCCAGGCCGAGATTGTGCTCTTCAGCAACCTTTTTGGCTGCTGGCATCAGCTTGGATGTTACGTGTTCAGTTTCTTTTACTATCGTTTCAGTGAAGGCGGGTATTGTTTCGGGAATAGCGGCAGCCTCGGAACGAACTTTGACGTCATGCGTTTCTGTCTCTATTTTAGCGATCACTTCGCCACTCCTCACTGTGGCGCCATTCCCTTTAATGATTTCCGTCAGAATACCCGCTTGGGGAGCAGGCAGTTCAAGTACAACTTTGTCAGTTTCAATATCAACAAGATTTTCACCACGATTGACAAGCTCGCCTTGTTGTTTGTGCCAGGAAACCAAAGTGGCTTCAACAACTGATTCAGACAATTGAGGTACTTTGACTTCGATCAACATAATCGTTTCCTTTTTAAATTTTATCCCGGAATGCCGCTTCAATCAGTTCATTTTGCTGGAATCTATCCAATGCCAGATAACCTACTGAAGGCGAGGCTGATGATGGGCGTAAAGCATAGCCAAGAATCTGTTCGGGTCGTTTATGCCTGACGATGTAGTGCTGAATACGGTGCCAGGCTCCCTGGTTGCCTGGTTCTTCCTGGCACCAGATAATTTCCTTGGTATTGGGGTAACGATCTATTTCTGCCTGAAAGTCTTCGTGTGGAAAGGGATAGAGTTGCTCGAGCCGGATAATCGCCATGTCTGTAATGCCTTGCTTACGGCGATAGGCAGATAGCTCATAATATATTTTTCCGCTACAAATAATGATGCGTTTTATTTTGTCAGCAGCGAGGTTCTCTACTTCAGGGATGACGGCTCGAAATTGGCCATGAGCGAGATCTTCTAGCGACGATACTGATTCTTTATGCCTTAGTATGCTTTTGGGCGTCATGATAATAAGGGGCTTGCGAATCGGACGAACCATCTGCCGCCGCAGCAAGTGAAAAATCTGTGCAGGTGTGGAGGGAATGCATACTTGAATATTATATTCCGCACATAATTGCAAAAATCGCTCTAATCGGGCTGACGAATGCTCAGGCCCCTGCCCCTCATAGCCATGCGGGAGCATCATGACTAATCCACATAAACGCCCCCATTTAGCTTCACCTGAGGTGATAAACTGATCGATGACAACTTGTGCGCCATTAGCAAAGTCGCCAAACTGCGCTTCCCAGATGACGAGTCCATTCGGCTGCGCCGTTGCATAGCCATACTCAAAACCTAGCACAGCTTCTTCCGAGAGCATCGAATCGATAATGGTGAAGGCAGGCTGCTTAGCTGCGATATGGTGGAGGGGTACATAGGTGCCATCTTCCCGTTGCTCGTGTGTGCGATTTTGATCATGCAACACGGCATGACGATGGAAGAATGTGCCCCGTCCACTGTCTTGCCCGGAAAAACGAATGGGATAACCGTCTTTCAAAAGCGAGGCATAAGCTAGATTTTCAGCCATTCCCCAATCCAGCGGCAAGTTTCCTTTCCCCATCTCACGCCGATCGGCAATGATCTTTTCAACTCTCGGATGCAATTTAAAAACTGCTGGAATATCAGTCAGCCGCTCCGCCAAGTGCTTTAGTTCGTCCATGGGTATTTCTGTTTTTATTGCCTGGTTCCATTTGCCAGGATTCAGAAAGGGCGCCCAATTGGCTGAGTGAGGTGATTTATAGTCGTAAAGGATGGTTTTATTGGGATTGTGGCCCGCGTCCATTGCGTCATAGTAGGCTTTGACCATGTCCTCTATCTCAGTGACTTTGATAATGCCCGCGGCTTCCAGTTTATCTGCGTAAAGCTTGCGCGTCCCCGGATGCTTATTAATGATCCGGTACATTGACGGCTGTGTAACCATCGGCTCGTCCTGCTCATTGTGACCTTGCTTGCGGAAACAAACCAAGTCAATCACGACATCCTTGTGAAACTGCATGCGAAAATCCAAAGCAATTTCTGTCACCATGACCACTGCCTCAGGGTCATCACCATTGACATGGAAAATAGGGGCTTCGATCATTTTTGCCACATCGGTACAATAAAGCGTAGACCGGCTGTCACGCGGATCGGAGGTGGTAAAGCCGATCTGGTTGTTAATAATGATATGGACGGTTCCTCCTGTGCCATAACCGCGTGTTTGCGACAAATTTAATGTTTCCATCACCACACCCTGCCCTGAAAAGGCCGCATCGCCATGTAGCAAAACAGGAATGACTAGCTCTCCGTTTTTATCATGTAAACGATGTTGACGGGCAAGAACGGAGCCTTCTACTACAGGGTTAACGATTTCAAGGTGAGATGGATTGAACGCGAGCGCAAGATATACGATCCCTCCTGGTGTCATGACAGCGGAGGAGAAACCCTGGTGATATTTGACATCGCCAGCAGTTAGCGTTTGCACTTTTTTTCCCTCGAATTCCAGGAACAAATCTGAGGGCATTTTACCTAACGTGTTGACGAGTACATTAAGTCTGCCTCGATGTGCCATGCCAATGATGATCTCTTGCACGCCTATTTCTCCAGCGTGCTGGAGCAATTTATCCAGTAAAGGAATCAGGCTTTCGTTTCCCTCACCGGAAAAGCGTTTTTGCCCGACGTAGCGGGCATGGAGGTATTTTTCCAGACCTTCTGCGGCAGTCAAGCGCTCCAGGATACGCCGTTTGTAATCAGCAGTAAGGCTGGGTTGGGAGCGCGGACCCTCCAGGCGATTCTGTATCCAGCGTTTTTGCTTTAAATCAGTAAGGTACATATATTCTGCGCCAATCGTGCCACAGTATGTTTTCCGGAGTATCTGCAAAATTTCCCGCAATGAGGCGTGCTCTTGGCCTACTAATGAGCCGGTATTAAAAACGATATCCATATCGGCTTCAGTCAATTCATAAAAAGCTAAATCGAGTTCTGGAACCTCGGATACTTGCTGACGGTTGAGTGGGTCAAGATGGGCCAGGCGTGCGCCAAGAAAACGGTACATGTTGATAAGCTGCAAAACGGCTATTTGTTTGCGTTCCTTGGATTCATCTCGAGTTGACGAAATAGCACTCTTTTGAAGCTGCGCTAGGCTCTTCTCTGAGGAAGGAGGTCGTGCAGGTTGCACAAATGATTCAATGATTGGGGTATGAGGGATATCTCGAGTAGTTATCGTCAACGTCTGTTGCAGTGAATCAAAATAACTGCGCCATGCTGTGGCTATCAAATCCGGGTTCTTGAGGTATTTTTCATAGAGATCTTCGATAAAAGGAGCATTGGCGCCAAATAGAGCTGAGTTCTCAAGGAGTTGTTTCATCATGACCGGACTCATTTGATTTAAAAAGATGACAGCCTATTAAAATAGAAAAAATACCTGCACAACATGATTCATTCTACTTGCTGATCGGCCTGTATTCTAACGATATCAATCCAATTTTATGATTCTTGCATTTTGCATATTAAATTTATTTCGGGAATTCAAAGTAATTTTACTATTTGTCAGTTTCTTTCGACGGAATGTTTCTCTGTGAGACCCCAGTATAAAGCTGACGAGGGCGTCCTATTTTTTGATCGGGATCAGCGATCATTTCATTCCACTGAGCAACCCAGCCAACTGTACGGGCCATCGCAAAAATCGCGGTAAACATAGAAGTCGGTATACCCAAAGCGTGCTGTATGATGCCGGAGTAAAAATCAACATTAGGATACAGTTTTTTTGTGATGAAATAATCATCTTCCAGGGCAATTCTCTCCAGCTCCAGTGCGAGTTTGAAAAGGCGGTCATTGTGTAATCCCATTTCGCTCAACACTTCATGGCAGGTTTCACGCATAAGCTTTGCGCGTGGGTCAAAATTTTTGTATACCCGATGACCGAATCCCATCAGCCGGAAAGGATCGTTCTTGTCCTTTGCTCGCTTGATATATTCATTGATACGCGAAACATCGCCAATTTCTTCCAGCATATTAAGGCATGCTTCATTTGCACCCCCATGCGCCGGTCCCCATAAGCAGGCGATACCAGCAGAAATGCATGCAAACGGATTTGCACCGCTGGAGCCTGCCAAGCGTACGGTAGAGGTTGAAGCGTTTTGCTCATGATCGGCATGAAGAATCAGAATACGATCTAATGCTTTTACGATGACCGGATTGGGAGCATAATTTTCGGCTGGGGTAGCAAACATCATGTGTAGGAAGTTTGCGGTGTAGCTTAAATCGTTGCGTGGATAAATGAAGGGTTGTCCTATGTTGTATTTATAGGCTATTGCTGCAATAGTGGGCAGCTTGGCGATCAGCCGAAAGGCTGACTGCTCACGATGAACCGCATCTGAGATATCCATCGCTTCATGGTAGAAAGCTGACAAGGCGCCTACTACCCCCACCATGACCGCCATAGGATGGGCATCTCTTCGGAATCCAGTGTAAAATTTGACCAGTTGTTCGTGCAACATCGTATGATTTTTAATGGCATGAACAAATTGAGTTTTCTGCTCTTCGGAGGGTAATTCTCCATTAAGCAGCAAATAACAGACTTCCATGAAATCGCATTGCACTGCCAATTGTTCAATAGGGTAGCCGCGATAGAGAAGAATCCCTTTATCACCATCGATAAATGTGATAGCGGATTTAGTGCTTGCAGTGGAAACAAAACCAGGGTCATAGGTGAACATGCCGCTCTTGGCGTAGAGCGTACGAATATCAATCGTATCCGGTCCCATATTCCCCGACACAATCGGGAGCTCAATCGATTCTCTATTCTTGCCAAGCAGCAGGGTTGCTGTACGTTGTTCAGACATATCTATCTCCATGGTTAGAGGATCTACACGTTTTTGTATATCAAGGAGCATTAGGTTAGTTCGCCTAACTTTGCTGAAGAAGCTTTAACAATGGCTTCAGGTTTTCGCTTGCTGCTTCCTTTTTGGAAGAAATTATATCCCACAGATCATTATCAGGGAGTGACAGCAATGTTTCAAACGTTTTTAACTGCGTTTCATCCAATTGCGCATAGTATTTATCCAGAAAGCGCTGTAATAGGATGTCCAGCTCCAGCAAGCCACGCCGGCAACGCCAGCGGAGGCGTTCTTGCTGTTTCATACCGTTCTTTTCACCAACAAATTTTTTATTTTACTAATCGCGCTCATTGGATGTAATCCTTTCGGGCAAACATCTACACAGTTCATGATGGAGTGGCAGCGAAACAGCCGATAGGGATCTTCCAGATAATCCAGCCGTTCAGATGTAGCCTGATCGCGGCTATCGGCCAGGAAGCGGTAAGCTTGCAGCAAGCCGGCAGGACCGACGTATTTGTCAGGATTCCACCAGAACGAGGGACATGCTGTGGAGCAGCAGGCGCACAGGATACATTCATAAAGTCCATCCAGTTCGGCCCTTTCTTCGGGTGATTGCAATCGCTCGGTTTCTGGGGGAGGATCATTATTGATCAAATAAGGTTTGATCGAGTGATATTGCTTAAAAAATTGTGTCATATCCACGATCAAATCGCGAATAATCGGCAGCCCGGGCAAGGGGCGGATTTCTATCGGCTGTTTCAGGCTGGCAATTGGTGTGATGCAGGCCAATCCATTACGTCCATTAATGTTCATTGCGTCGGAGCCACATACACCTTCCCGGCAGGAACGACGCAAACTAAGGCTATCATCTTTGGATTTGATGCGGATCAAGGCGTCCAGCAACATCTTATCGGTCGACTCTAGCTCAATATCGTAATCTTGCATGTACGGCTTATCATCCTTATCAGGATCATAGCGGCTAATTGAGAATCGCATGATTAAAGCTCCTCTGTTTCTTAACGGTTAATATGCGCCGATAAAAATAGCAGGTGCATGGCGATGGTAATTACCGATGCAACTGAAAGGATTGATGTGGTTTAGGTACGATACCTAATTATTGAATCTGTTCAATCTTTTGGGAGATGAATGTTTTGATTGCATCCACATTTCTATCCATGACCTCAAAGCGTTGAGGGAGGTCTTCCAGATTTTCAAAGCCTGCGGGCCGTGTGGGTTCAAATCCCACAGCTTCCTTGATACTTTCGGCAAATTTAGCGGGTAGCGCGGTTTCCAGGCAAATAAGCGGAACACCCGGTTCGCGATACTCAAGTCCAACTTTTACTCCATCTGCGGTATGGGTGTCAACCAGAACTTTGTATTCATGATAGAGCTTGTGGATCATATCAATACGTGCGGCATGATGACTGGTCCCGGAAATGAAGCCAAAATCTTTTGCTTTCACCCACAGAGCCGTTCCAAATAGATCGAAAGCATTTCCTTTATCAATAGATTGCCACAATTCCTTAATCCGCATGGCATTGCGCTCGGTCAGATCAAAGATAAATCTTTCAAAGTTTGACGCCTTGGAAATATCCATCGAGGGGCTGCTCGTGTGGTGTGTTTCAGAGGAAGTACGTGGTCGATATAGGCCCGTACGGAAAAACTCATCCAAAACATCATTTTCGTTGGTAGCCAGAATGAGCTGCTTGATCGGTAATCCCATCATGCGCGCTACGTGGCCAGCAAAAATGTTACCGAAATTCCCCGATGGCACGGAAAAGGAGACTTGTTCATCATTTGATTGGGTAACTGCAAAATACCCTTTGAAATAATAAACAATCTGTGCAGCTATGCGCGCCCAGTTGATCGAATTGACCGTGCCAATATGGTATTTTTGCTTGAATGCATGGTCATTACTGACCGCCTTGACAATATCCTGGCAATCATCAAAAACACCGCGAATAGCAATATTGAAAATATTCTCATCTTGTAAGGAGAACATTTGCGCGGTCTGGAAACGGCTCATTTTGCCAAGCGGTGAAAGCATGAAGACACGGATACCACGTTTGCCTCGCATGGCATACTCAGCACTTGAGCCGGTATCGCCGGAAGTTGCTCCGAGAATATTCAGTTCATCTTTTGTCTTGGCTAACGTATATTCAAATAGATTTCCCAGTAATTGCATGGCGATATCCTTGAATGCCAAGGTCGGTCCATTAGACAGGCACAGAATGTGCAGACCGGGTTCAAGGGTTTTAACGGGAGTAATGTCTGTGCTGCCAAATGCTTCGGCTGTGTAAGTGCGCGTTATTAGGCTGCGCAAATCATTTTCAGGAATGTCGTCCATGAAATGAGAGAGTATTTCAAATGCAAGCGCCTGATAATCAAGATGGCGCCATGTCTCAAGCTCAGAGGGACTAATTCTTGGGTAAACTTCTGGTACAGCAAGCCCCCCATCCGGAGCCAGACCGCTAAGCAGTATTTCAGTAAAAGTTCTTGGCGACATACCGCCGCGAGTAGAGATGTAACGCATAGTATTTTGATCGAAGTAATGAGAGACGGGGAGAAATAAGCTTTTACTCTAGATTGCTTTTGAAAGGAATTCGGCGGAATTTCAGTCAGTACAAACTCACGGAGTCAACTCAAATTTGCATTATCCTTTATTTGCTTAATTCTTCCAGACGGATACGAACTATCTTTCCTGCCATGACAGGTAGTTTCTCAATTTTAGCTATTGCAGTGTTGATATTTTTTTCTATCGTTGTATGGGTCAGCATGATGATGCTGACTTTATCTTCTTCTTCTTCAGTATGTTCTTTCTGCACCATAGCATTGATGGAAATACCCGAATCAGCCAGGATGCGTGTGATATCAGCAAGAACACCAGGTTTATCCATGACCTGTAAGCGAAGATAGTATGCTGTTTCGACATCTTCCATCGGTACGATCGGTATATCTGACAGTAAATCCGACGGAAATGCGAGGTAGGGTACGCGATGTTCAGGATCGGCAGTGAGCAGACGTGCCACATCGATCATGTCAGCAATGACCGAACTGGCTGTTGGCTCTGCTCCCGCGCCTGCACCGTAGTAAAGCGTCGGGCCAACGGCATCGCCTTTGACCACTATCGCGTTCATCACGCCTTCCACATTGGCAATCAACCTTTTAACGGGAATAAGTGTAGGGTGCACACGTAATTCGATACCCTTCGCAACGCGCTTGGTAATACCGAGAAGCTTGATGCGATAACCCAGTTCCTCAGCGTAGCGGATATCATCATTACTGAGCTGGGTGATGCCTTCAATATAGGCTTTATCGAACCTGACTGGGATGCCAAAAGCGATAGCTGCCATAATGGTTATTTTATGGGCAGCATCGATTCCTTCGATATCGTAGGTAGGATCTGCTTCAGCGTAGCCGAGTTCTTGCGCGTGGGCCAATACCGTATCGAATGCGAGTCCTTTTTCGCGCATCTCCGACAAAATAAAATTACTGGTGCCATTGATGATGCCCGCAATCCATTCTATGCGATTCGCGGTCAATCCCTCTCGCAATGCCTTGATGATGGGAATCCCTCCTGCAACGGCAGCCTCAAAAGCAACAATCACGCCTTTTTTCTGGGCGGCTGCAAAAATCTCACTGCCATGTGACGCCAACAGGGCTTTATTGGCCGTAATCACATGTTTGCCGTTGGCAATTGCCTGGAGTATCAGCTCTTTGGCAACAGTCAGCCCACCAATCAATTCGATTACAATATCAATGTCGGGATGTGAGACAACTTCAAATGCATCAGCAGTCACCGTGATGCTGTCATGGGTCAAACGACGTGCTTTTTCGATATCGCGGTCAGCGATGATGCGGATCACGATATTGCGGCCGATACGGCGGGCAATTTCTTCCTGGTTGCGCTTCAAAACTGTATAGGTACCACCACCAACAGTACCGATTCCTAATAAACCAACGTTAATGGGTTTCATGTTGTAATCTTTAAGATAAATAAAAAACGTTACAAAATAAATAAATTTATGGGTTTTCCATCGTTTCTGGGCTATGGATAGTCAATGCCATCTGCTATGGCATTACACCGAGTATGTGCCATGACGTTTACGATAGCGATCCAGGTAACGAGCGATGCGACTGATTGCTTCTGTCAGATCATCGCTGTTGGGTAAAAATACCACACGAAAATGATCGGGATAGGGCCAATTGAAACCGGTTCCCTGCACTACCAGCACTTTCTCTTCCAGCAGCAGATCGAGCGCGAATTGCTCATCATCCTGGATAGGATAAAACTTCGGATCCAGGTGCGGAAATAGGTACAATGCTGATTGAGGCCGATAGCAGGTAACGCCTGGAATATCGGTCAACAATTTCCAGGCAAGATCGCGTTGCCGCTTGAGCCGCCCGGTCGGCATCGTCAGATCGAATATACTCTGATAGCCTCCTAATGCAGTTTGGATACCGAATTGCGCGGGTACATTAGCGCACAAACGCATCGAAGCGAGCATGTTTAAGCCCGCGATATAATCCTGCGCATGCTGCTTATTACCTGATACCACCGCCCAGCCCGAACGGAAACCAGCCGCCCGGTAATTTTTCGACAAACCATTGAAAGTCACAAATAAAACATCATCAGCCAGTGAAGCCGCTGAAGTGTGCGTTGCCTGATCGTAAAGTATTTTGTCGTAGATCTCATCCGCATAAACGATTAGGTGATGCTGACGGGCAATTTCTATGATTTCAAGCAATAAACCAACTGGATACAGCGCACCTGTTGGATTATTGGGATTGATGATGACGATGGCGCGTGTTCTGGGTGTGATTTTAGCACGAATATCCCCCAGATCCGGTAACCAGTCAGATTGTTCGTCGCAAATATAATGGCGTGCGACCCCGCCCGCTAACGACACGGCTGCTGTCCACAAGGGATAATCGGGCGCGGGTATGAGCACCTCATCGTTGTTTTCCAGGAGCGCCTGCATGGCAAGCATGATCAACTCCGATACGCCATTGCCAATATAAATATCATCCATTTGCACATTAGCAATACGTTTTTCCTGTGTGTAATGCATAATGGCCTTGCGTGCAGCAAATAGACCTTTTGAATCACAATAGCCAGAAGCAGCAGATAGATTCCGGATCACGTCCTGCAAGATTTCCTCAGGTGCTTCAAAGCCGAAGGAAGCAGGATTGCCGATATTGAGCTTGATAATGTGATGACCTTCTTCTTCCATCTGTCTGGCACGATCGAGAACGGGACCTCGAATGTCATAACAGACGTTAGCAAGCTTGCTGGATTTTGTGATGGGTTGCATGATGAATATGAAAAACTACCGTGTAATGAGTAGATGATTAAAAATAAAGGAAATGCAATGTTACCCGACCCGTGTTTTTTTGCAAAAAGGTAAAACAAAAAACAGTTTAAATAACCTTGTTTATAAATATTTGCTGCACAACCTGTTCTATAACGCGATAAACTGAAAAATTATTTTTAAATATATTCTATATGTAAAGAATGGGGGTATTGATAAATATGCAGGAGGTTTTACAGTGAAGCTGCATCTTTCCGGGCATGATGGGTTAAATGTTTTTTCAGGTTATGGAGAAGGTTATGTGGCGATTAATCAAGTGCGCTATGAGCGTAATTTGATTGTCTTGCCTGACCAGATCATCGAAAACTGGCAAGCCGAAAGTGTAGCGCAGTTGAAAGTAGCCCATTTCGAAGGTTTGCTTTCTTTCCAACCAGAAATCATTCTACTCGGAACAGGTGCAACGCTACGCTTTCCTGATCTGCAATTGATGAAGGCGATGGTTGCTTCAGGAATCGGGTTGGAGGTGATGGACACGCATGCGACCTGTCGAACCTACAATATTTTGTCAGCAGAAGGCCGGCGTGTTGCCGCGGCTTTGATCATCTGATTCTATTATTTTGAGTGGATGGATATGCGTAAACTATCTTGCTTACGCATAATTCTCAGCCAAAAAGGAAGGTCTTAAAACGAGACAGGGGCGAGTTTTCCGTTTTATTGCTCGCTGACCTTCATATCTCATCCGATGATACCTGCTTGGTTTGAATTAAAAAAAGATCAGCCTTGAAGGTACTGACATCCAGATCTCCTGGGCTTGGAGTGGCAAGCATAAGTCCTAACCCCTAATCCAAATATTGCATGAAGGGAAGCGGCAATTCCCTAATAATTCTTTATCATTCAGTTATCTACGCTGAATAAAGAAAAGGAATTGCCAGTGACAAAGTGTACTCGGGAATCATTAATTTTCCAGAGGTAAAAAAACGTACTGTTGAAGTGAATTCGCAAGGTGGCGATATCGCTTTAGATGGTGGCATCATATTATTGCGGCAGGCGGATAAACGCATTGGGCTGAGCAAAGCCGTTGCTCAAGCGCTGGAAGATAATCGCCGGCAGGCAAGTTGCAGGCATATGATGGTTTGACTCTATTGCGCCAACGGGTTTATGGGTTGGCATGTGGTTATGAGGACCTCGGTTGTGCCGCCGGGAGAATCGACAAACGGCCTGGCATATTCATCGAGCGATGATAGACCGGTTTATGGCT
>CAZKPL010000023.1:0-37075 GCA_964554625.1 uncultured Nitrosomonas sp.
CATGATAAGCTTTTATTCTCCAGGCGGTGAAATGGAAAACCGCATCAAGGAACAATAGCTTGATCTGTTTGCAGGCCGCACCAGTTGCCATCGGTGGTGGTCAAATCAATTTCGCTTGGCTCCTATTCTCCCTGGCCTACATCCTGCTGGAGGCCATTCTGAATAGAAATTTGATTTATCCACTTGAAAAATGAATCTCTGGCAAATTCGCTCTCATTTTTGATGTTCGTGTAGTATTCGGGTTAGGGTAGTTTCTCCAAAGAATTCCAAGCGCAAGCACAGCGCATAAAAATAGTATTGCCAGTACCAAAAGCTCTTTGATCATTTGGCCTAGCCTGCTAAAACCGCCATCTAGAATCCACATTAAGGTTAAAAGGATACCGACAAGCAGGCTTAACCACTTGCTCCACATATAAAAGCTTTGCGCTAGATCGGATGAACTAACTAGTTTCTTATGTATCTGATTCTCCATACTCAGTCTTGAGTCAACCTGGAAAATTGTCATTCTGAAATGATAATTCTTGACTTTATTCTGAGAATTAGATCACAGGCTTCACGGACGGCGCCATGCCCACCGGAATGGGTGCATACGTAATGAGCTCGCTGCAGAATTTCCGGAACAGCGTCTGCTGGGCAGATAGCAGTACCTACTTGGCTTAGGCACGCCAAATCACAAAGATCATCTCCCATATAAGCGATATCTTGTAAAGAAATACCCCATAACTTAATCTTGTTCTCGAGTGCTGCCAATTTATTTTTTACTCCAGGATGGTATTCAGCAATATTGAGTTTTTTCATTCTCGCAGCCACAGCAGGGCTGTCTTCAGAGCTGAAGATACAAATCCTGATGCCATTCTCACGTAGCAATTGCAAACCATGCGCATCGCGAGTATTAAACTTTTTTAGCGACTCGCCATCCGCTCCATAATACATTCCCCCATCAGTCAGAGTACCGTCAACATCCAGTATGAATGCCTTAATCTGTGATGCACCCATCTGGATTGAGGCCAATTTCTGCCTGAGCAGAAGTTGCTCCACGACAATCCAGTCGGCTTCATCGTCTATCTCGATTGCAGTTTCAGCAGGCATCTCATGAATACCAATGCGTCCCCCTAAACGGCTCCCTGTTTCTTCCAGCACCTTTACTCGGGTCAGGTAAAAGGCACCATTCTCCATTAGCCATCCATCAAAGTCTTGCCGCCTTGGACGTTTGGCAGGATGATAGTTAATGGGCGTTCCTGATTGAGTCCAGAAGAAACGTTTCGATGGTACCGCAGTCAACAGAGAATCGAGATTTTCTGCAACAAATTTATGCTTGGCAGCACGGAAATCGTCTGCCTGGGTAAGCGGTGAGGTTGCCTGAATCAGACCTACCACATCAAACGCTATTTTCTGTTGAAACTCAAGCAGTGCACTTTCTGTACTGGCTGTGTCTGTGCACGTTTCAGCTGAGCGATCCAGCACCGTTACGCCGGAAGAAAATTCATTCAGTACCATTCTGCGAATTCTTGATGAATCAGTGGCAACGTAAATTTCGTTGAAGCACTGTGAGAAAATTGCCTGTTCCAGACTCCAGGCAAATAATGGTCGACCCGCAATGGAACGGATATTCTTATCGGGAATCGATTTTGAATTCGCGCGTAGAGGCATGAAAGCAACCCAACGCATCAGTTGAAATGAACTCCTTTAAAGCGTTTGAGCTTGTTACGCTGTGGCAGCTCAATTTCCAGTAAGGATTGATCCTTAAATGTCAATGCACTGGATACAGCACGTACATCCCGAACCAGCTTGCGTAGCCCATCCGGTTCTAATGAGGCAGCATGATCGGTTCCCTTCCAGGTCCGATCCAGAGTAAAGTGCCGTTCAATCCAGGAAGCGCCCAATGCCACGGCTGCAGAATCAACAGCGATACCGAGATGGTGTCCCGAGAAGCCAATTTCCTTAACGCGTGAGCCAAATCGATCCTGCATCGATCGTAGCTCCAGCAGGCAGACTTGTTCAAAAGGAACAGGGTAGCCTGAAGTGCAGGCATACAAGACAACTCGATGAGCGGCATCAAAAGCTTCCATCAAAGCCACAATCTGTTCCAGCTCAGAGGGTGTAGTCATGCCGGTGGAAATATGGATGTCACCGCGATAATTGCGAGCAAGAAATTCCAGCATGGTGAAATTGAGATTGCACGCTGACGGTATCTTGATGAATTCTGGGCTGAGATTTGCAATTTCCTTTGCAGAGGTGATATCCCAGACTGAGGTCGAATAGCCTACACCATGTGCTTGGCACCACTGCTTCAACTGTTGATGCTGCTCGATATCAAATTCCAGGAATTCACGATGAGCACCGTAGGTTCTCCCATAGCTGTTTTGAGAATTGGGGTGGGGTGCATGGTATTCCTCGGGCGTGAGCAATTCCTTATTCGATCGTTTCTGGAACTTGACGAAATCGCATTTAGTGAAGCTCGCAGCGACCCTTATCATCTCACGAGCAATCTCAATGTCACCTTTATGGTTACAACCTATTTCAGCAACAACTTTGGGTGTTTTCATAGATAGATAATGTTGAGTGAGTCATCCAAACCCTACAGACAAACAAATCTTTATTACAGATTCACTGTACTACATTCCAACCATCAGCCAAATGATATTTTTAATTTAATGCCTCCCTCTTGATAGTAAGGACTTTAGGCGCTAATCCTAAATACATGCTTTGCATAAGGCTCAACTCTGACCGTATTAAAGCGCTTCAATAACTCACCAAAACGCCCAATTTTCTGTTCTATTTCTACCACTGAGAGTTCAGGAAAACGGTGATCATGATACGCCTGCCGGTTAGGACCTGGGCGGCGCATATATAGACTCGTGAAAGCAGCCTTTAGCTTGGCGAGTAGCTGCCCCTGAAGATAAGTGCCGAGTGGTTTGGGTGGCGGCTGTTTTTCATTGTAGCCACTGGCTTCCAGAACATCAATAATCCGCTCACAAGCGAATGGCCCGTCTCGTGCAGCCAGGTAGTAATCAATGAGATCTTGGCGTTCCTGACTCTCGGCTGCTCCCAGATCGCCTCTAAGAATCCGGGACAAAGTTTCTGTCAGCTCCTGGAAATTAAAACATTGATAACTGAGCTTGGTAGGCAAGCCCTGAAAGTCATAGTCATAATATTTGTCCAATGTCGATAAATAGGAGATAGCAGGAGCCCCTAGCACATAAGCTTCCAGGCCAGTCGTGCACCCATTGTGTACCATTGCTTTTGCAGCGAGTAGCCAGGGAATAACATTGCCCTGATTCGTTATGATGACTCGCGGGCATTTCGCGGCAATCTCATGGTAAATCTGATAGCTTTCACTTGGATGAGGCCGGACAACGATGGTTAGCTCAGGAAAGGCTTGCTCAAGCATGGGAATGAGCTGCTTGAAGTCTCCCAGAATTGCTAGTTTATGATCTCGCAGCCCTTCGGCGAATTCCCTGCTCATGCCAATGCCAGCCTGACCAAGACGTGCCGGTTTCAGGTGATTTTTTGTGGGTAGAAACAAGCCTACAGGTGGAATATAGGGATTTACATCGCTAAAGTTGGTGTTGATAAGAATGAAATCTCCATAAAGATTACGCAACCTTTCAACTTCGGTAGCAAAGTAAGGCCGAATTTCTGATCGCAGCATGTCACCGCGCGGATTTCCGGTAATATGGATAGGCATATTCTCGGGCAGCGCAGGATACCCCCGAAGCAGATCAACATTTTCCTGACCCCAGGCAAATACATGGGATACATTTTTGACAGTCAGGGGAGATAAGCGGAGAGAAAAATAAGTGGCTGCTGGTGGATGGACTAGCGCCTCTTCTTCCCATGCAACAATTTCATGACCCAGTTGACGCAGGATCTTAAACATCGAGTTGCTCAGACTACGCATACTTTTCGCTAAATAAATACCCCTGGGAATCGAAGCCACCTGGAAATGAGTGAAGGCCCGGGAACCGATGATGACCGGAAAACCACGCTCGGCTGCGACACAGGACAAAAGAATTTTTGCATCCAGCTCGCGAACTTGGCTTTCAACAGGGATGATAAGCGTTGAGGCTTGATTTTTCATATGAGATAGTGTCTGAATTAAACAGTCATTGGATAAAACCGCTCCGGTGCCACGGCTGTGATGGCTTTTTCATTCTCCAGTATTCGCCATCGATCGGAAAAAGCGCTGAAAATCTGGGAATTATTTGAAATGGCAATAATTTCGTGATTCAACCAGAAGGAAGGCTTCGTCCAATTAAAACTGCCAAAAATTGACCAGTTCTGACCCCGGTCTTCCACTAACACGAACTTAAGATGCATGGGTAGACCATCAAATTGCCTGCACCGCCTGAAATGAATTCCGGCGGTGATTAGGCGATGTTCTACATTGGGAGTGACGCGCCGGAGCGTTGGCTCTGCAATGACTTCCACCATTGCACCGCGGTTAACAAGCTCGACCATCATATCGACAGCGCGCTTCGTCCTGATGTGCGATGCCGCGATGCGGACATGCGCACCCTTACCAACCTGCTGCAGGAACCGCATGACTGGATGGGGGCGCACGCTGGGTAAAAAATGAATAGTGGTATCAATACCTTTGATGGCATAGTTTGCATGGGCAGAAAATCGATAAAGTAGTCCGGGGGGGGTCTGGTGCAGCTGTCGGACATGCTTCACCAGTTGCTCGACGAGCAATGGCTCATGAAATCCAATGAGCATATTGTGGCCCTGATCTTGATCGCCAATCTCCTGGATGAGATCCGGCCGTTTTTCCAGCCGGTTTCCTGATGGATTAAAGGAGCCGATGAAGGCGACGGGCTGGGGATGCGAAAAGCAGTACAGCTTTTCATGTAATTGAGGCCTCCATGCCCTCCTTCGAGGGGCAGGTATTCCCGGTAGCATGACAGTACGAAACCTGTCACCCAGACCTTCTGATCCCGAAAGCATGGCAATTACCTCATTATTGGCATCGGAAACACGAGGCTTGCCTGCCAGACACACCGTAACCCTGACTCCTCGTTGGTGAGCCTGAATAAGTGCTCTGGCCACCTCTAGATCACGAAAGTAATAAGTAACCCAATCGATAGAACCTCCCGTCGGGACGGCCGCAATATACTGTGTCAACACATTACGCAGATAACCTGCTGATTGATCTGGCCCACCAAAATAGATTTCATACGCTGATTGCATTTGCATAATGAATTATCCTCCACGGAAGCATACTCGACTACAACGGTTCGTCTCAGATTAAACATCACCAATTTACCAAGCCGGTCATTATCAACAGGCCTGCTCCCGGTACGCTGGATGATATCTAAATCGGGCGCCTTATTGGCCTTGCATAAACCCAGATTTTCCATTAGAACCGGTAATTTCAATATAATCAATAAATATTTCCAATAATCATTATTGGAGATATTCTTAAGAATCATATAATTGAGCTCCTAATGGAAAATCTGGGTTAAATTACAAATTATCGTAAAATAGAAAACGAGTGAATACGTGCAAATACGTAGGAATAAACTGCATATTTCACGAAAGAAATCAGCTATAGAAGCGCTAGCAGGAATATCAAGAATTATTAAGAAAGCGCGGATAAATGCTGTAAGGATGGGTGGAGAAAAGTTTGTTAATGAGCATTCCCTTGAGAGGAGAAGGATATTCTGCTGTGGAACAGTTAACCGCTGCATTTACTGATAGGCCGAAGCCCTGATTCTTTGCCGTGTCTGCGCTTCTAGTAAACTCACATAACGCGGCAATACATCTGCATCGGCACCATCAATCATTTCCTTGATAAAGCGCTGCCGATGTTTCTCTATATACAGAGAATTACGGGTATTGGAAAGAAACTGATCGATTCTTTGATAGACGTCATCACGACATCGCAGTTCCGTTTCGGGCATGAACTCAGCGACTACAGAGCGACCGGCATGCAGGTAATCAGCTGCCAACACCAGCTTTTTTGCTTTGATTGCTTCAAATATGACTGAAGTAGCAAGATCAATAATGATATCCGCCCAGTTCATCAAATGAGCCGAGTGAATACCGTCTCCCGCGATGCTGACATTCGACAATTGGTGCAGTGAAGCATCCTTGGTCAAGGATTGTTTCCAGCCACCACGGGTATGAGGTTTAATCACCAATACTGTTTCCGGAAAAGCAGCAATCATTCGCACCACCTCGCCAACCTCTTCCCAGAAAATTGTAAAATCGCGCTTTCTCAGGAACATCACGATTTTCAATTGATTACCGGAGCTCACCAGCGGTGAAGGGGGTAGCAGTTTTTCCAGCTTGGCCAGCCATTCGTCGCAGTAGCGTGGCGAGCCTAGTACTGCTAGCGCCTGATCATCCATAAACGGGCGAAAGCGTTTAGCGCAGAGTTCGTTGGGCACGACCAGCTTGTCGAATATTCGACCTGCGGAATAGAGGGTATCCGGTTGAAGGTGCCATTCTCCATGCCGTATCAGCTGACTGGCATGAGGACTGTCTCCATGAGGGAGCGATACCGCCCCCAGGCCCATGGCATGCGCCATGGATACAACCGTTTCGACCCACTCCAGGGAAACTGGCGAATCTCTTGTGATCCAGTCGAATACCACCACGCCATTGTCCAGGCTGGCAAAACTATGCATTAGCAGGTGGTGGGCCGTGTTTCTCCAGATTCGTTCACGTTTGCCTGCATCGAGAATCTGACTCAAAGCAACAACAAGCGGGCTTATGAGCGAGCGCTGTAAACCCCGGCGCAATAGCAGCGTTTGCAATCGCCATCCGGCATATTGAAGTACTGGCAACAACTCACGGATATGAGCGACGCGTACACCATCCTGTTTACACAGATATTGAATGCGGTAATCATTCCGAAACTTCGGGTTGCCTATCAGAATGATGTCGCAAACATGGTCGGATTCAATCCATTTGGAAATGACCGGGGTAATATGATCAATATCATTATAATGACGAAGAAAGAAAAGTGCTTTCATTCAATTTCTTGGAAAGTATCCATCCAAAACGGAATGGAGAAGTAAATTAGCCCGGCAAAACGGGGTGGTGCCCCAAATTTTGTGTAAACAGAGTTTAGGTTAATGATTAAACATTCGCTCCTTAAACAAAATCGTAAATTAATTCAAAGCAGCTTCACAAGCGGTGAGGAATTAAAACCGAGGAGATTACACTTCACCAATTGTTTCTCAGACCCATCATCGTAACGGCAATATAGATGGCGCGTAGGTGTCAGCAGTGACGGTCTGGTGCAGCTTGCAAAACTCAGGCTATAGCGTATCAGATATACGATACAAAGCTGGAAATTTATATCAGTGTATTGAACTATCAATTCTGTCACCAGTACAGTTATCTTCAATGAAAAAGTATGTTTTTAATAGCCTATACATAAACCGGAAATTGGAAGCCCGTCCAAAGCGGGGTTCACCCTGAGCGAGCCTGCCTGCTTTGGAGTGGCACTTGCCAGGAGCCAGTTTACGCCAGTCATGGCGGCACGATAAGTTGTAGGCGGTTTTTCGGCGATGATCGCTCAGGCTCGATAAGTTCCTGGATTCATAAGGAAGTAGAGAGATTACATTAGACTTATTCTAACTCTAACCAGTTAACTGGTTAGAGTTAGAATAAGAGGTTTCCTTCTCGGACTGGGCGGTGTGTCACCACTTGGGTAACCAAGGATAATCGGTACAATGATGGAAAATTCTTCCGGAATATTTAATTTGACTTTGATGTCTGGCGTATTCAGGGCAGTCAATGCAGCACCGATTACACAGCTTCCCAATTCCATGGCGCATGCTGCCAGCATCAGATTTTCAGCTGCTAACCAGCAATCTGCTGCTACGAAACGTCCTGTTTGTTTCGAGCAAATCAGAATCAGCGTGCTCGCTCCGTAGAAAATGTCAAAATTAGGTTCCATAGAGCGGCCAAGGGCGCAGCCTGTTCCTTGGAGTTCCTGGATAAACAGAGGTTTGGCACGATCCGAAATGTCTTTTAGTAACTGCTTATTACGGATAATAGCAAATGTCCATGGCTCCTCATGCAGTGCGGTGGGTGCGTGGACAGCTGCTTCCAGTAGGATGTGAATAGCGTTCAGGCTGACCGCCTGCGCGGTATAGCTACGAACACATCTTCTGGCCAAAATTGCTTCAAAAACAGTCATCTCAACATGGGTCTCCAGCATAGCAGACTCCTACTATAGGTTGATGCGTAACTATTACCGTATCAGGAATCGTTGCGGCAGACTATCCGTATAAATACGTATATGCCTTCCTGCCTGCTGGAGAAGGAATATTGTGCCCATGAAGAGAGTGTGGGCTCAATGTTATGAGCCTAATCCACTTTCATAGGCAATACGTGCAAGATCAAGTAAATTGATTGCGCCGGTTTTGTGCATGATATTGGATCGGTGAATTTCTACCGTGCGGAAGCTAATACCGAGACGGGAAGCAATTTCCTTATTATGATATCCCTGAATAGCAAGTTCCATAACTTCGCGCTCACGTTTGGTGAGACTTATCAGGCGTAATATGGCATCCTGATTATGTCTATTCGCCGCTATCAGTTTTTCGTTTTCAAGAAAAGCTGATTGGATAGAGTCTAAGAGTTTTGCGCGGGTAATCGGTTTAGTTAGAAAATTGGTTGCACCAGCTTTGATTGCTCTGACACTCATGGGGATATCACCATGCCCCGTCAGAAAGATAATGGGCATTACACAATTGCAATGGAACAGTTTCTCCTGAAGCTGCATGCCATCCATTCCAGGCATGCGGACATCAAGGATAATGCAGCCTTTGTAATCAGGTCGATAAGCACTCAGGAAAGTTTCTGCATTCTCAAAAATTTGTACACTGATGCCTTCTTGTTTGAGTAGGAGCGTCAGAGCATCTCTTACTGCCGGATCATCATCCACGATAAAAACAACAGACTGTTGAGAGGTCATGAGGCAAAAGGCAGCGTGAAGTGAAACGCTGTGCCATTGCTTTTATCCGGATCAACCCAGAGTTGGCCGCCATTCGCTTCGATGAGCGCGCGGCTGATCGACAATCCCATGCCGATCCCCGTTTGTTTGGTTGTGAAGAAGGAATCGAAAATATACCTGACTATTTCTTGGTCAATTCCAGGACCACTATCGAGTACCGATACCATAACCATGTTTTTTTCTTTCAAGGTTTTCACAGTGATAGTAATCACTGGAAGCGATATATTCGTTGCACGCATTGATTCCACGGCATTTCTTAATAGATTTACCAAGGTTTTCTGGATGTGTAAACGATTGGCAAGTACTACGGGAAGGTTGGGTTCCAATTGCAGTACTTGATGAAAGTCGCTATAGCCATCGCTATGCACAATTTTCAAAGCGTCCATTACCACTGCATTCAGATCCAGTTCTTCAGTAACCATTTCACCCTTTTGTAGAAAGGTGACTAGTTCGTGCAGCCTATGACCGGCGCGTTGAGTTTGCTTAACGCAGTTTTCAAGTGCGTGCCTTACTTCGTTAGAGTTGAAAGTGCCACTCTCCATCGCGCATAATGCGACTTCACTATAGGCAGAAATGGCAGTAAGCGGTTGATTAAGCTCATGAGCAATGGCAGAGGCCGTATGGATCGCTATTTGCTGCTTAAAAAGTATTTCTGTTTCAGCGCGATGGATTTGAAGTTCTTTTTCGAGCGTTTTGCGCTTGGTAATGTCTCGTATTGTCCCCACAAGCCGGCTTGCACGCGCACTTTCAAAGTGAACTCGCCCAGCAATGACTACCCAGCGCTCAGTTCCATCAACAGGATTGTTGATACGGAACTCTGCGTGGTATTCACCATTCCCAGCGGAATCGATAGCGCTATTGAAAGCAGCTTGGTGGATTCCACGATCACCGGGATGAATTGCAGCGAGGAATTTGTCATGCGTCATGATTTCATCAGGGTTGCTGCCCCAAAGCTCATGCATTCGTTCATCGCAGTGAATCATATTGTGTTTGAAGTCGAAATCAAGAACACCCAAGGCCGCGGCCTGTTTGGCCAGCCATAACCGTTCTTCGCTGGCGACCAATGCTTTTTCTGCCTGACGACGCCGATCGATGACTGTCAATGTGACCAGAACATAGAGCCGTTCTTCCATAGCTATTGGACTCAGGGCAATATCTACTTTCAGCTCCTGACCATTGCGATTCAAAATGGCAAGATCCCTGCCGTTACCCATGGCGCGTCTACGTGGCTTGCCGGAATAGACTTCCCGATAGTGCTGATGGTGTTCCCGGTAGCGGGATGGCATGAGCTGTTCGACTTTCATGCCGTGTAGCTCATTTTCCACATAACCAAACAAGTTCTGTGCAGCTGGACTCGACAATATGACGCAGCCGGTAGCGTCTATCAAAAGCATAGCTTCTGGTATCGCATGGAACAGTGTTTGTGCGCTTGGGTAGATAAACAAGTCAGTCACAGTACGTTTGGTAATTAGATGCGTGTCCTGAACAGGTTGCAGTTTACGATAAACAAATAGTCTGCGTCTATTGCCTGGTGACAGTCAATATCAGCCAATGATGCATTCATACGTATCTGCACGTATTCAATCTTTTCCTTTTTTTGCGATAGATTATCACTGTGATAGTTGACGTCACAGACATAAAGTCTCTAAAGTAGAAGAATGTAATACGTGAGTGCAGACTAAATCCTTTTTGGGGCGCGCATTCGTTTAAAGCTATCGAAGGAGATGAGAAATGGAATATTTGTTCGGCGCGGCGACCCAAAGCCGCCAGAGCAATATTCCGCCGGTGGTCCAGCAGTACTTCATGGCTTCATGTTAAATAAGCAGCGTGTATGGCTAAAATAGCCGAAGGGTGACTATTGTACCAATCCAATCTTGACAATTAACAGAGAGGAGGAAAGTAACATGTCTATCGGTGAAATCTGCAAGCGAGAGGTTGTCATTGTCCAGCGTGAGGATGCCGTATTGCAGGCGGCTAGGCTGATGCGTCAGCACCATGTTGGAGACGTCGTCGTCGTCGATGAGATAGGCGGGAAACGGGTGCCGGTTGGTATCGTGACCGACCGTGATTTGGTCGTGGAAGTTATTGCGCCGGAACTCAATCCTAATACTATTACGGTAGGCGATATCATGGTGCCTGATTTTGCTACCGTAAGGGAATGTGCCGGTGTGTTTGAGTCAATCCAGTATATGCGTATCAAGGGTGTACGCCGTATGCCAGTAGTGGATGATGACAGCAATCTGATCGGTATTGTTACGCTCGATGACTTGCTGGCGTTGTTGTCGGAGGAACTCGATGCGCTCGTTAAGATCGTGGCACACGAACAGCAAAAGGAGGCGGGTAGTCGCCGCTAGCAATTAAGGGAAGCACAATAACAGGAGAACAATCATCATGCAAAGCCCACTACAAATCACTATACGCGATATATCCTCATCGGATGCACTGGAAGCGCACATTCGCGATAAAGTGGAAAAGCTCGAAAGCTATTTTGATCGTCTTGTTTCTTGTCATGTCGTGGTAGAAATGCCGCATAAGCACCATCAACAAGGGAAAGAGTTCAATGTACGCATTAATATCGGTGTACCCGGCAGTGATATTGTTGTTAACCGTGATCATCACGAAGATCCTTATGTAGCCTTACGTGATGCCTTTGATGCGGCTAAGCGTCAACTAGAGGATTATGCGCGTCGTATGCAGCTTAAGACCAAGACTCACGTTATTGATCATATTGGACATGTTACGCGAATCTTTTATGAAGAAGGCTATGGTTTCATCCTCGGACAGGATAGTATTGAACGTTATTTTCATCGTGACAATGTCGTTGATCCAAGCTTTGATCGATTACAAGAAGGTGATGAAGTCAAATTTATCGAGGAAATGGGAACCGAGGGTCCGCAAGCAAAGCGGGTGAGCGCCGGTAAGCATCATCTTCCAGAATGAGTGCAGGAGAGCAATCTACTGCACACGCTCTGATAGTGGCATTGGGTGGTACCTCTCTTCATTTCCCCTATCTACCTGTTTTTACCTGACACTATTTCAGTTTTTGCCGGATGGAAAACAGAATGATAGGTAAGGCGACGCAGAGGAAGCCACCCACTGCAGCAATTAACCAGTCATTTAGACGAAGTGGCTGAAGTGACAGATAAGAAGCAAGCCAAGGGATTTGTACCAGCAATACCGAGAATACCAACGTTAAGCATGTAACCAGCCAGGCACTGAAGGTGCGTAATTTACTTAACAGGGCAGTAGCAGAAGCGCTGGCGCAGCTGAGCACGATCATCGCCATGGTGCGGCCATGCTCGATATTTTGGCTCGGAAACAGACTGCGGTCATAACTCCATAGAATGAGGAGTGTGAGCAGCATGCCAATGATTGCAACCAGACTCCATTCAGCACGCGAAAAGAAACGGGCAGCCTGACGTTTACGGATAAATTTCAATGGATCGTGGGTTGGCAATTCCTGAAAGACCAGCAGTGCATTGGGATGAATAATGGTCTCATACCATACGATGTGGATAGGTAAATACAGGATGGGGTAACCCATCAATGGAATGACAGTTGCCGTGATCACCAGAGGAATGTGCATTAGCAGGATGTATTGGAAACTGAGCTGGAGATTGCGGAAGAGCTGCCGGCCTTCGGCGATGGCACGTACGATAATGTTAAAGTTATCCTGAAGCAGAACGATGGAGGCAACCTCACGTGCACTGCGAGTGCTGCGTTCACCCATAGCGATACCAATATCTGCAGACTGAAGTGCGGGAACGTCATTTACACCGTCTCCTGTCACCGCGACAATTTCTCCTTTTGCCTTGAGGGCCTGAACCAGCGACAACTTCTGCATCGGCATTGCGCGCGCCACGACGGATAACTGTTCAAGAATGGTCGTATTGCCCCGTTCGAGTTGTATAACTAATTGATCACCCAGTACTACCCCATCTGACTGATCAATCAACCCGATTTCACGTGCGACACTTGCAGCTGTGACCGGGTGATCGCCGGTGACCATGATAATCTGGATGCCCGCTTCGCGGCATTGACGTACTGCATTGATTACTCCCGGCCGAATCGGATCCTCACAGGCGAGCAGACCGATGAAGAGGCCA
Organism: uncultured Nitrosomonas sp.; assembly: GCA_964554625.1. Taxonomy (GTDB): domain Bacteria; phylum Pseudomonadota; class Gammaproteobacteria; order Burkholderiales; family Nitrosomonadaceae; genus Nitrosomonas. Next base: position 13,081 of record CAZKPL010000023.1, read on the forward strand.
TTCTGATCAGGTTCTCCTCCTGCCCAGAATTTTCCTAGATCCCAGCGCAGGCAGGCCAGGACTTTGTGGCTTGCTGAGGCTAGCCGGTTAACCTGAGCTAGCCAGACAGACCGTTGGCTAGAAGTGAGGCTGGACATTTCAAGCAGGGTTTCGGGGGATCCCTTGCTCACGGCGATGATATGCTCATTCAAACGGATGACTGCCGTTTCGCGTCGCCGCTGTTCAGTATAGGGATAGGTGGCAAGAACAGTTCCCGGTATACTGGCGTGAGACTGTTCACTGAAGCGCTCAAGAATGGTCCTATCCATAGGATCGCCCGTTTCCTTACGGCAGGCCAGACTGGCCCAATACAACAGGTCTTGTTCGGTAATGCCTTCTGCAGGAACTAGATGCTCCAGTCGCAAGCGCCCCTCGGTGAGCGTGCCAGTCTTATCTGAACATACACAAGTAACCCTGCCGATGTTTTCAACCGATACACCACGGCGGACTAATACTTTCTGCCGGGCGAGACGATATACTCCCACTCCCAGAAAGACTGTAAATACCACTGGAAATTCTTCTGGCAACGCGGCCACTGCCAGTGTGACTGCACTGATCAGCGCATCGATCCAGCCATAGCCCTGATGTAGCCGGACTGCAGCAAGGATGAGGCACATAATCCCGGCGCTGACCATCAATAAGGCAACCAGACTGGCAATGGCATGTTGCAGAGGGGTTTTCTCCTGTTTTTCAGTCAGCGTGGCTTGCACGATCTCGCCATAGAGGGTCTGTTTGCCAGTAAATACTACTCTTAGTTCGATTGTGCCGGTGAGAAGGCGGGTGCCCGCAAGCCCCCAGTGATCGCCCTCAATCCAGATAATATGCTCGTGATTGTCTGTAATGCCGGGGGGGGCTGCCAGGGGGTGTTTTATTACTGGCATGGCTTCGCCGGTCAGGGTTGACTCATCCACCTGAAGATCATCGCCCTGCAAAATAAGGCCGTCCGCCGGGAATGATTCGCCCGCGGCCACGTGCACCAGATCACCAGGAACCAAGTCAGTAGCACTGATATTGAGTACGACGTTGTCTCGCAGCACCCGGGTATTTTGTGTGAGCTGTTTGCTCAGACCTTCAGTCGAGGCTTGGGCCCTGTGATGGAGAAAAGCATCCATACTGATCAGGGGCACGATTGCAATCAGTAATGTGACTGCTTCGGTGTGGCTACCCAGTACAGCATAGATAAGGCCAGTCGCAATAAGGAACCAGATCATCGGATCTTTGCAAGTATTCCTGGCCAATTCAAACCAGGGATTGATCCTGCTTTCAATGATATTGTTCAGGCCATATTGCTTCTGGCGCTCAAGGTGATCCAGGCAGGTTAACCCCTGATTACTTTCTGGCAGACTCTTGAAACGGGACAGAGGAATATCTCGGCGCATCAGAAATAGCTTCTTTAATAGGGATGAATCATTGTATCTCTTTGCTGGTGATTTCTGATTTATTGTTAGTTTGTCTGCCGGTTGGCAACTTTTTGTATGGAATATAAAAATAATCACTACGTGTTTGCACGTATTTAATTGCTTTCTGTTTGTCGATAGACTGCCAAATATGGTCGGTAGCATGGCGATGTATGACCATATTTATCTTTCGTCCAAGTAATCGGGTTGTTTTACTAAACAAGGAGGCAGAATTGGAGTCTACTAAATTACTTGCCAAGGGCACCAGGAAAAAAACATTGATTACAGGCAGCGGATCTGGATCCAATAGTGAGCAGATGGAGGAAAGTCGTTTTTCCCGTATCGCTGTTTCGGCTTATTACAAAGCCCAAGCCAGAGGATTCCAGCCGGGGCACGAGCTGGATGATTGGCTGTCTGCAGAAGCGGAGGAAAAACAATGAGTATGCTGGCCAGTAAAATACTGGTAAAAAATTATGCCAGTTCGAAGGTCGATACGAATGAAGGTGAGTTTGCGGTTCTAATCCTTTCTGAGGATGGTTTGATTCGTGATTGTAACGAGACGGGTGCGAATTTATTGGGTGGTTTGCCCAAGAATCTGCCAAGACTCCATATCTCCAGGCTATTACCAAAGCTAGCAAAAATCGATCTGATAAAAGGAGAGCGGACTAATCCCTATTTGCGCTTTCTTTCGCGCATAGGACACCCTTTTGATGTCGTGAGTATGAGGGGGGTACATTTTTCAGGAAAACTTTTTTTTAGCGACGTGGAAGATTGTGGTTTACATCGGCTGATTGTCATGATACAGCTGATCTATCAAGAAAATACCTTGCATTGAAAAATTGGAAGTTTCTTCATTGAGAAAAGGAGAGTTATCATGTCAGAAGAAAATAAAGAAAATGTTCCTGTCACAACGACTAAAGAAGCAAAGACTGAAGTAGCGGCCATCCAGCCCATCACTGAAATGGAGCGTGTTTTTGATCGCTTTTTCAGACGCGGTTGGCCTTCGTTATGGCGATGGGGTGACATGCCGATACCGGATAATCTGTTTGAATGGGAAGGCCAACGCTCACCAAATTTGGATGTGATTGATCGTGATAACGAAATCCTGGTTCGCGCTGAAATTCCCGGTATAGAGAAGAAAGATCTGAATATTTCTCTTACCGGTAATCTGCTGACGATTAAAGGCCAGTCCACCAGTGAAATGAAAGAAGAGAAGGGTGACTACCACAAACGCGAGATTTCCAGCTTTTCATTCTCTCGTTCAGTAGTGCTGCCCGGAGCAGTGGATACGTCTAAAACAACAGCATCATTAAAGAGCGGCATTCTGGAGATTACTTTGCCAAAAGTCGAATCTTCAAAGCGGCGCACCATTGCCGTGCAGTAAATTTGGGGATGCAAGCATCCCCAAATATCGAGTGTGAGCATACAATTAGCTGCATTGAGAGCACACAAGCACATGAAGGCACGCGCAATGAAGCGCGCTATCAACCTTCCCGATGATCCTCCCTCTAAAGGGGGCAATATGAGTCCAGGTGGTGGATTAAGACAAGGGGGCGAGAGTATGCAATTGAGTAGTGGGCGAGGGGGTTATTGATGCTGGATTTTACTCAAGAGGGTGTACAAGGGCAGAAGATTGCTTGATCTTCGTAAGAGACGGGAGATGTGTTCGTATTGATATGGCTTAAAACAGCAATTATGTCTATGATAGGCATGCTGATTATTAGAGTTTTTACTTTCACTAAAAGGAAAACAACATGATCCGTAATCCTATTGATGTTGCTACCCGAGTTAGTCCCAATTTGTCTGCGTTGATTGAAAGCCGACTCAATGATGCAGATATTGATCAGCCTATAACACTTGCTACAATCCGTGCTTTTGTCGTTGGTTTGCTGCCCACAGCCTTTACTGAAACAGAGCAGTTGCATCATTTTGATGTCAATGAATCGTTACTTGATGAGTTGGACGGATTGATCGATGAGTTTGGTGAAACAGCCTTGGCTATAGACTTTGTCCAGGATGTCGCCAGTGAGCCGCTTTCCCGAGTGATTGAGGCTGTCATGTACGATGAGAACCGGCAGGCTCCGCCCACATTGGGCGCTATAAAAGAAGCTGTTTTTTCAGGCTTGTTAGCCAGATTGGTTGGGGAGGGTGCATTGGATGAAGATGAAGACGACGCGCTGCTTGCAGAGATTGATACGCTGATTGAACGATATGGCGAAGAGGCGCTGGCAGAAAATTTTTTACGCTACGAGTAATGGGCGTCCTGAGAATCTGCCAATAGCTGTATAGCGTTGCATGGAGTTTTGCGTCCTAGCTGCTTGCGATAATCCTCCAGAATACTTCAACGAGATTATTTTCTGTTTATGTGTAATACCTTTTTCAATAAAAAATGAACCTTAGTTAAAATTTCTAATCGGATAATTGATTGGTGACGGTTTATTTTTTCTGAAAATGTATATCGATAAAATTCATTCACTGAAAACAGGTGTTAATCTTGAAATTTCAACAATGGCTCTGCGTGATTTGGTTAGTGATGCTATGGCCGGTCAGCGAGTTTCTGAACTTGCCAAGATTGGTTGTACGATAGATCTGTATGATTATCTTTCCGTTGTCGTTCATAAAGGCGCTGAAGGCTTGATCAGCAGGCGTCATGCTTGGATTGATGAAATTAAGAGTGAACTGCTTGCGGGGCGGCCCGTTTCTTACAGGAGTTTTGACAGTCTCTTCTGGCGCAGTCTCGATGAGGAAGATCCAGATGGTGACGAATGGTACCGGCTGACTTCTGGAGAGGAATTCCGTTCTCAAATGATCTGTTTGCTGGGTATTCTGCGCTCAGCTAACCGAAGGCTGCATCAGCATACTGATGTTTTGCCGGATCTGAATATCGGATGGGCCTAGGAAGCTATCGAGCTTGAGATAAGCTATTGCGCAGCGGGAATAGTGGTTCGTATTTCTCCGGCTTTTGGTTATCCCGCTGTGCGCCTTAAAATCGTGAAGATCTGCTTTCGTTATCCTCCATGGTTTATTACGATCGTTCAAATTCGGCAGGTTTGCGAAATCTCACCAGCGGTACACCAGTATTTTGTGGGGTAGAGGTGGATCAATATTAATTGGGTAGGCAGAAAATAATCTTTTCAGCTTCTGTTATTCCTGGGGTTTAAAATTTCTACGGACTCATCTCTGCGCCGAATTTTGCGCTAAAGTAATAGCGTGTGGGCGAGATTATCGTCTTGTAATTAATTTTTAGTCGATAATGGGTGCTGCAAAAATTCTTGCAAGAAAAAATCCATATCGTTTTTACATGACCTCGAAGAAAGAATCACAATATCTCGCAGAAGGAGTAAGTCGGCGCGAAGTCTGGTCGTGGGCAATGTTCGACTTTGCTAATTCTGGCTATACCACTGTTGTTATCACCGCTATTTTCAATGCTTATTTTGTAGCGGTTGTGGCGGGTAATCAGGATTGGGGAACATTTGCATGGACAGCGTCATTGGCAGTCTCCTATATCCTCATTATTCTGACTGCACCAGCACTCGGCGCATATGCCGATGCTTACGCCACAAAAAAACGCTTGCTTTTCCTGACAACGGTCGGCTGTGTTCTATTTACAGCATTACTTTACTTTGCTGGACCGGGTGATTTGTGGTTAGCAATCATACTCATTATTCTTACCAACTTTTTCTTTGGCAGTGGCGAAAATCTGATAGCTGCCTTTCTGCCTGAGTTGGCGCAAAGCAAAGCATTGGGAAAAGTATCTGGGTGGGGATGGAGCCTGGGTTATATAGGCGGCTTATTCAGTCTCGGGTGCTCGCTGACTTATGTGACATGGGCGCAAGATCAAGGGCAAGAGGCAAGTCAATTCGTGCCGGTCACGATGTTGATAACTGCAGTCATCTTTGCTGTGGCCTGTGTCCCTACTTTTCTTTACCTGAAAGAACGAGCGTTGCCGCAGCCGCATCTTGTCGGTAATCTTGTTATAAAGGAGGCTTTTGCACGACTGGGTGATACATTCAAACATGTCCACTATTACCAGGATCTGGCGCGGTTTCTGGTCTGCCTCATTTTCTACCAGGCAGGTATTCAGGCAGTGATCGCATTAGCAGCAATCTATGCTCAGCAAGCGATGGGATTTAACACGAGTGACACGATATTGCTAGTCCTATTAATCAACATTACCGCTGCGCTGGGTGCACTTGTCTTTGGCAACCTACAGGATAAATTAGGTCATATTCCTACTATCGGACTAACGCTCATTGGTTGGATTATTATGATTTTTCTGGCCTGGATGGCTGAGAGTTCTGCTATGTTCTGGTTAGCCGCCAATATTGCTGGTTTGTGCCTGGGCGCTTCCCAATCTGCCGGACGGGCATTGGTCGGATTATTCAGTCCTTCTTCCCGGCGCGCGGAATTCTTCGGACTATGGGGATTGGCGGTAAAGGCATCATCTATCCTGGGGCCAATTACCTATGGCCTGGTCAGTTGGATATCACACGGCGATCATCGTCTCGCTATGCTGATAACAGGTAGCTATTTTCTTATGGGCTTGGTGATTCTAACGCAAGTGAACGTGCAGCGGGGGCAAGAGGCCGCATTGCATGGTCCTGAGAAATAGGGAAATAATAATGCTTTAGAGGGCTTTTATTTTGAGATCATGAATAATTGATCAGAATTATTGATGATTGATAAATGCTTTCATGAGGAGAAGTTGGGAGCATTTCCAAATTTCTATTTTTTTACATGATACAGGTCGTAAAAACGGTTGTGATGAATTTATTCCCTTTGTTTCAACGACCTGTTAAGCTGTTAATCAGCTTGATGCTCAGCCATAAGTCGTTTCTCTATCAAAATCTTGCCAGATATAGGGTGGGTAAACGGTTGGGCGCGTAGGAATGAAAAACGTTGCAGCATCCAATGCGCCTAATACCGTACGGCCGACTGTATGTATAAGACCAGTGAGCAGTCCCACCGTTAAACCATAGGGCACACCATCGCGTTGGCTGGTCAGAATGATCGTTTTGGGAAGCTCCACAAAGCCGGTCGCTGCATTAACAATACCGTTCATGAGTTTTTCGCCCGCCATGGTTGGATAACTCTGTTCCATTCTTTCGCCATACATGGTATAGCTTTGCGCTATGGCTGATTGCGATGATAGAAAGAATAATGCAGAGAGTAACAGAAGCAGTCTTGCTAAATTTTTCATTGCTTTCTCCTGTGATGTGTGGCGTTAGTGTGTTGTTAGGGATTCATGCTGATTTTAATTCTTATCAAGAAGATATGTATACTAGAAATGTGCAATTAATCTAACGTCTTTTCATTACATTGAAAATCTTAACGTAAGTTAAGACTGCTTTTTTTACTTAGTTTTTTTATAGAATCTTTGTACAGTAGTATATTACTGATTGCGCCATATCTGTGTTACTTGCAAAATGCTGGATTTGAGTCGATAGTCACACGCATCATATCCTCATGAAACCGCTAATATGTCGCTTACATTTATGTATCCTATTTATTTTTGCACTTTCCGGCTGTTTATCGCCCATCACGCTTAACCGTGCGGTGGTAGCTTATGATGAAGCTGTTGTCAATGCGGATGCCAAGCAGTTACTCGTCAATATCGCCCGCGCCCAGCATCATCAACCTCTCCACTTCACCAGAGTATCGGCTATTGCGGCTACTTTCGATTTCAGGGCAAATGCGGGCGCTACGCCTGCCTTAACAGGGGATAGGGGGGGTATGCTGGTACCAATATTTGGTGGTAGTATTTCTGAGAACCCTACTTTCAGTATTGATCCAATCTCAGGTGAAGAATTTACTCGACGACTCCTCACACCATTCAACCAACACAAGTTAACGTTGTTGCTCCGGCAACACTTCGATGTGGACATGATGCTGCGGATGATGGCGCAGGAAGTAAGGCTACAGCATCCAGAGCGTCAGGCTGGCTATGACAATACGCCAGCTCCGGATCATAAGGGGCAAGCGCGTCGTCTTCGTCTGCGGCAACTAGGACACGGGCAACAAATCACCTATCATAACAACCCGTCGGATCGAGCTGACTACGAGATGTTCCGTCGCGTCGTGCTCCATCTCTCAGCTATTCAGGATCAGAAGCGACTGTATGCGGAGCCGTTGACATTTGAGCGTAGCTGGACTATCCCGGCAAGTGCTGTTTCAGCAGAAGGCTTTCAGTCTTTAGAAAAGGAATTTACTATCCGCTACAGTCAGGAGGAGGGTACGTATACGCTGAGCAAACAAGCGTTGGGGCCTATTCTCATCACTAACTATGATCCTAATGCCCTGTGTTGTGAAGAGTCCACAGATTTATATGATTTGACCAATCCTTGGGTTGAAAATGATGTTGCTTTTGATATCCGTCCGGGTTACCCAGGAGGAGAGTGGCCGATCAGAGGTGTTTTTCGTTTGAGGAGCTTTCATACCATTCTCAATTTTCTCAGCCATGCGCTTGGGGAAGAGCCGGAATATCATGTCGATAGAGACCCGCGCACACCGCCTATTGATAGAGATGAAAATCCATTTAATACATTGGAGTTAATCATTTCAGGCACGCAGCCTCCCAAAAACGTGCTGTCAGCATACTCGCATGGTCAGTTTTATGCAGTAAACATGACGGGGCCAAATGCTCACTGGAATATGAATGCCTTTCAGTTACTCTATATTTTATTTCGTATGACAGTTACTGATGCAAAACCCCTTGGCTTACCCATCACCATTGCTAAGTAATTATCCTGGTCAGCTCTTTTGAACGTGTTTGTTGAAGATGTAAGAAAGATGGGTTGAGTATACAATGAAGTAGCCAATCTTGTTATTGGGTCAAATAAGCAGCGGCGAGCTTTCTAATGATTTTCCTGAGATATAAGTTTGCCGCTTACTTATTCAGTAATGATGGCTGGTATGCTACCTACTCATAATAAATGGAGGTTATATGAAACTGATCTTATTTCTGGCACTTGTTTTAAGTACGCATGTATACGCCCAAGGTGGACAGGGTCATCAAGGTAAAATGCACGATGGTAGTCATCGTGGGGGAATGCACAATGGTGATCACCATGACAGTATGCATGGTAATAGCCACGGGCTAGATGCAACCACCCTGAAGCAATTCTTTGAGCCACTGCCTACCTCGATTATCGACGAGAAAAAGAATGCAACTTTGATCAAACTCGGCAGGATGCTTTACATGGATCCGAGACTTTCAGTCAATGACAAGATTGCTTGTAATTCCTGTCATCAGCTCAATAAGTTCGGTGTGGATAATGAGCCGACATCGCCAGGTCATGAAGGTAAACGCGGCGGCAGGAATTCTCCAACCACACTTAATGCGGCGCTACATATCGCTCAGTTCTGGGATGGGCGCGCGAAGGATGTCGAAGAACAAGCGCTTGGCCCAATATTGAATCCAGTTGAAATGGGTATGCCGAATGAAGCAGCCGTTATCAACAAATTGAAGAAAATCGATGAATATAAAGATCTCTTTCCACAAGCTTTTAAAGATGAGAAGGATCCCTTCCAGTACAAAAATGTCGGTAAAGCAATTGGGGCCTTTGAGCGAACACTGCTCACGCCTTCCCGGTTTGATGATTTTCTTAAGGGTGACGAAAATGCACTGAAGGAGGATGAGAAAAGAGGTCTGAAAAAGTTCATCCATATGGGATGTATCAATTGCCACAATGGCCCCGTTATTGGCGGTAACTCATTCAAGAAATTGGGTCTTGTCGAACCTTATGAAACGGCTGATATGGGACGGTATGAGGTTACCGGGATCGAAAGTGACAAGAAAGTATTTAAAGTGCCCAGCCTTAGGAATATTACTAAAACAGCTCCTTATTTCCATGATGGTTCCATTGAAACACTCGATGAAGTGATTCGATTGATGGCAAAACATCAACTTGGTCAGCAAGTTGGTGATGGATTTATTAGAGATGTGAAAGCATTCTTAGGATCCTTGACCGATAAAGATAAGGAATAAATCTGGGAAATTGGGTTGAACGATATGTGGAGCAGAAGAGAGGGTATATAGCATGGCCCGGGACAAGGCACGTTAATTATGTCAGTTTTAATAACGGGCAATATCGCTGAAATTACCTGAACGAACCGCCGCCATATGCCGCTCTTTTTATTTTCGATAAATTGCACGAGGCGGCGGTTCTTTTACTTTCCCAGAAGTTGTTTGGAAACGCCTGTTTTAATCTAGTCGTTTCAGCATAATATGAGTCGTAGCGATATAAATCCAGGTTGCGTCAGTGCCCGAGAGGCACTCGTAGCTTTTACTGAGCCGGCGTGAATGATTCAGCCAGCTGAAGGTGCGCTCGACCACCCGGTGATGGGGCGATAATACAAGTTGCTTGGCTTCCTTGGGTATAATACTATTGCCAGACAGTAATTTAAATTACTCTGCTGCCCAGTCCACTAGGCGGCTACTTTAGCCACCATCCACTCAAATCTTCTTCAACTTCCTCCTGCTACAGAATCAAATAACGCAACAGCAAGCGAGCGCCGTCTCGGATCTGCATACTGGCAGCAGTGACCACAACCGTTAACAGTAAATCCAGTGTCTCCGCCAGAATAGTGGGTTTATGGTCATTGACTGTCTTGCATTGCTACATTAACGCCAGAATCCAGCATTTCCAAACAGCTTTTAAAGAATAAAAAATTGTATGCATTTGCATTATTGCTTGCTTATTTGTTATCTCTTAGCATCTTAATGCAATTAAACACTAGTGAGACCTCTGCATAACTGTGTTTTTGGAGTTTTCCTGTGTATGTGTGACCCATAAAAATCAATCACTTAAAAATACTAGACTATCCAATAAACCAGTTATGCAGGGGTCTCCTAGTAGTATTGATTAACCTAAATTTTAGGAGGTCATCATGCGACGAATCTATTTTCTTGTTCCCAGCATTGGTGTGACTAAGCGCGTCGTTGACGAACTACTTTTGGCGCGAGTCGAAGAGAAGCACATTCATGTAGTTGCTAAGCGTGGCACTCCGCTTGAGGAGCTGCCTGAAGCCAGCCTCTTGCAGAAGAGTGATTTTATTCCGGCGGTGCAGCAAGGAATGGCGCTTGGTGGATCGACAGGCTTACTTGCTGGCCTGGTTGCCGTCGTTCTTCCTCCTGCTTCAACAGTGATTGCAGGTGGTATCTTGCTCGCAACTGCGCTTGCAGGCGCAGGTATTGGTGCATGGGTAAGTGGTCTGGTAGGAATGAGCGTGGGCAACAGACGAATTAAAGAGTTTGAAGACGCGATAGAAGCAGGCCATTTCTTGGTGTTAGCTGATGTGCCATCCGATCGAGTGGATGAAATCGAAGAGCGTGTAAAACAGCATCTGCCCGAGGTGGAAATCGAAAGTACAGAGCCAAAAATACCTGCATTTCCTTAAGGAATAATCAATGCGGCATTATCTGATTGTGAAAATCATCTGCAATCTAATATTAAGGGAACTAAATAGAGCTTTGATTCCAGTAGCGTTTATTGACACATAAAGGGAGGCGATGATGAGTTTGATCAATGACGATCTTAATCATGACGCTAGCAATGATTCATCCAGTAGTAGGGGCCATAAGGCTTGCCAGTTTGATATTAAAAATGACCAGGCCACGGCTGTTTCTGGACTCAATACTGAGGCCGCGCTCAAACTTGCCGAGATACTCAGAATTTATCCCGCGAGTGGTGATGATTTTATCGTTGTACGTAAAGAAGGGGAAGATTGCCATACGGGTGGTGATGATTTTGTCGTTGTACGGGTAAGAGAAGATGGTTGTGGTGGCTAGAAGCAGATATTTTTTTTCATAAAGCTGAGCATTTGTGTATTGAAGATTTTAGCTTGCGGGAGAAAGGTTTGTTGATATTCGATATACTTGGCCTTGGTCTAGTGTCAAAGGGATATCTGGCTAGTTTTATTACAGATACCTTTATTGAAGGTGAGGATTCTGCCATCAACTTTGTTGGTCCTCAATGTATCGAGTACGTTGGCAGGAAATACAACCTGAACAGATCAGCTAGGATGATATCAGTGTGCTGAGCGAGTTAAATATCAAATGATGGGGGATGTTTCTATCCCCCCATCATTTTAGAAGGTTTTCCGGGGCTTACCCTAAATTCCGCGGAAGCTGTGAAAAGGCCACTTGTGCGCTGGTTTCAACTGACTACTCATAATCTTTTCTGATGATCATTTTTAATGATTTGAATATGTCAAATTTAGCCTGACTTCACTTAAAATTCTATTGGATCAACATCCAGAGTCCAGCGTACTTTACGGCTGGGAAATTTGCAGAGTTTTATATACCAGTCGCTCAGAAATATCTGCAATTTCTTGCGAGAGCGGGATTGTATGAGTAGGTGTGCACGTTCTAGTCCTTTTAGTCGCACCATTTGTGCAGGGACTGGATCGAATATTTCTATTTGCTCCATAGGTTTGATGAGTGTGATCGCCAGTGTGAGGAAGTCCATGGCGGTGTCAATTTGGGGTGCCTCGGCATTAAGAAGCGCTTGATAGGAATAGGGAGGAAAATGAGTGATTTCCCTTTCTTTTAGCAGTATTTGTGCATGAGCATCGTAATCGTGATGTTTTAGTGTATGGTATAGAGGGTGATCGGGAAACTCGGTCTGAATGAGGACCTCTCCAGCAGTTTCCGCGCGGCCTGCTCGTCCGGCAACTTGCATCAGTTGTGCAAACAACCGTTCTTCTGCACGAAAATCGGTGCTATATAAGGAAGTATCGGCATTTAGCACACCTACCAAGGATAGATTAGGAAAATCATGTCCTTTCGCTAGAAGTTGGGTGCCTATCAAGATATCCACCCGCTGTTCATGGATCGCCGCTAACATGGATTGCCAGGCCTCCTTGCGGCGGATGTTGTCACGATCGACACGAAGAATGCGTGCTTCAGGAAAAAATTTTGCCAATGCAGCTTCAATCCGTTGAGTGCCATGGCCAAACGGCATGAGATCTTGGTCACCACATTGTGGGCAGGCGGGTGGAAGATGTTCCTTATGGCCACAGTAATGGCAGCGTAGGCTTTTTTGTGTCAGGTGTACAACGAGACGGCTGGAGCAGCGTGAACAGGTCGCAAGCCATGTGCAGGATTTGCATAACAATACCGGTGCATAGCCGCGGCGATTGATAAAAACCATACTTTGCTGTTTTCTGGCTAAGCAGTTTTCCAGTGCAATGAGCAGTGGCTCAGATAGCCCTTCCTTGAGCTGAATGGCATTGGTATTGATATAACGTATGGTCGGGAGCGTAGCATTTTTCGCTGCACGGGTATATAAACGCAACCTACGATATCGGCCGGTCATGGCGTTGTAATAGCTCTCCAGTGAGGGTGTGGCAGAACCTAATATAACGGGAATGTTGACTTGTTTTGCACGAAAGACCGCGACATCACGGGCTGAGTAGCGTAATCCATCCTGCTGCTTAAATGAATGATCGTGCTCCTCATCTATGATAATCAAGCCTAACCTGGGCAATGGCGTAAAGATGGCTAGGCGTGTTCCAAGGATAATGCCTGCTTCACCTCGTTGTGCCTGTAGCCAGCTGCTCATACGTTCGGAAGGATTGAGTTTGCTGTGTAGGCTGACCAGATGCGTAGTGGGGAAGCGTGATTGGAAAATTGCTTCTAGTTGCGGAGTAAGGTTAATCTCAGGAACCAGGATGAGTACCTGGCGTCCTTGTTTTAGCAGCATTGAAGTGACTTGCAGATAAATCTCAGTCTTTCCGCTGCCTGTGGCGCCATGAAGTAGCCAGGTGTTAAACGTGTCTATTTCCGCTTGAATGGCATTGATTGCTGTGATTTGTTCGGTTGTGAGCTGAAGAGTAGGAGGAGCATCTAATGTGAATTTTTGTTCCACTAGAACCTTTTCTACCCATCCTTGAACTAAAAATTCCTGCAATAACTTCGGAGCACGCGGAGAGATCTGCGTTGCTTCTTCACTACCGATGTGGCCTATTTCTTTAAGTCGCGCAAGTAGATGCTGTTTAGTTTTATTTCGGCTGGGGATGCAAGAAAGTGTTGTTGCTTGGCCTGCATCAGTTAAACGGAATAGGCATGATGGCCTAATAGATCGTTGCGGGAGGGGCTTAATGCTGCGCAATCGTGTGGGCAATCCGTTCATAATGACCATTCCGATCGGATGATGGTAGTAGTGATTACAGAACTCAAATAATTCCATGAGTGTTGCAGGCAAGGGGGGAATATCCCGCAAAATAGCTTCAGCTCGTTTTAGTTTGTCATGTAGAACCTGGGTATCCTTGGATAGAGTCATGATGATGCCTATCATGAATTTCTTCCCAAAAGGAACACGCACGCGTAAACCGACATCTTGTTGCGTTGCATCTGGAGCGATGTAATCAAACAGATTATCGACTGGAATATCGAGCGCGACACGGATGATCATCATTTGATGAATTCCTCAGACATGGGCGACGATGATGTTGTAGGCCTGAGAAAGCGGCGAGAGTTACGTTCAGTCTCTCGCCGAGACTACTGCAAGTTCTAGAAGTTTGCTTTTCTCTAAATGAGGTCCTGCGGAATTAATTTGATGTCCTGTACAAGATTACAGGAGCTTTTCCTTGCGTGGTTAGGGTCGCAGTATTACCATCCGGGCTAATGTCAAATGAAATTGATTTGTCAGAGCTATCTGAGAAGCCAGCACAACCGTTAGTATCATAAATAAAGCTTGATATTTTCAAGGCTTTCGTGCTGGAGTCAAAAGCGTATGAAGCAAACTCAACACCTGGTGTTCCGCATTTTGATTCCTCGGATTGATAAGTTTTTCCTGTAGGGTCGATTAGCATAAATCTGCTATTGGGAAAGAACAGAAACAATTTTGATTTTACGGTATCTTTGTCCAGCCCCCATGCGCCAACAATCCCGTTAGCTACATTATCCATTTTAGCATATCGTTTTTCCTTGATCTCAGTTGGAATGGGTTCATCATCTGAGCTGAGTTCGATTGGGCGCGAGATATGAAAGAGCTCGCCGAAAAGTCCACTTTGTTGCCTTTCCCTTTGTGCGACTACGATATCCGAAATAATGAGTTCATCACCGTTAGTATGAATTCTCCAGGTAGGGCGTGGATGGGAGAAACCGGCTCGTAGGTTGGTATCGATTGAGGATGATCCGGTAAGCTTAAATCCTCTGGTATCAAATTCCTCAGCGCGTGTGATCCCATATTCCACTCCAGCTTTGATGATGGTACTGCCGCCACATATGCGGTTTTCATCACAAGAGTCATCCGCCGTTGCCTCACCCTGCAAGTATTCACCACTGCCATTTTTCGCGATCTGTATGATGCTTGCGCTTTGATTGTCGTATTTTACCCAGATGTGGCTGCTAAGGAGGGTAATTCCTTGAGAGAGGAAGTATTCACTTGCTTCTTCCACAGATTTAATCTTACCAGGTATACCCGCAGATTCTCGAGCAGCTTTCAGCATAGCAGTGTCAGCAAATGTGGCTGGGTCAGCTTCGAGATTGAGTGTGGACTTAACAGCAGAGGCTGCTTCTGCAGGAATGGAAATTCCATTTGCTGGATTATCGTCCGAATCGAGGGATTGCAGAAGGATAAGCAGATTTTTTAGCTTGTTCTCATTGCCTGCAGCCAGCTCTATAGGCGTAACGATAGTTGATGCTTCAACATCACCGATGACCAGCTCACCCAATTTGAATTTAACATTATCACCATGGTTATAACGATAAACGCCTTGTGCATCTGTGATGCCAGTCGAACCAGAAGACGCAATATAGGAAACACCCGCAACGGGTACAGCGTTAGTGAGTGTCCCGGTGGTAGGTCCTTTAAGCGAAGTCTTACTTTTGGCGTTTACAGATTCCTGATTACTATCGCAGGAGGTAAGACTGATAATGAATGCACTTGCTAGAAGCATGCAAGTTTTTTTTGTTTGTTGATTGAATTTCATTGAGATGACTCTTCCAAATTATGTTTAATCAATTCATGCGATTTCCGCATAACCCCAAGATTGTAATCTTATGGAATAAGTGGATAATGTAGATTTAAGTCTCAGAGATGTAAGGTCTTATTACAATCACAATCTTCAAAGCGAAACCTATTGGCGATCCGCCTATTATAGTAGTGTAAGTATAGACGCAATTTTCTGTTTTACTGATTTTTTTGAATTTCTGAGTATTTGATTTGTCAATCGGGCATCGAGCTCTATTTAACATTACTTTAATAAATGATTTCATATGCTTAGTTTAGCGCAAGTATCACAATTGACTGAGAAGTCCCAACAACTTCCTGTTGACTGGTATTTTAGCCCACATATTTTTGAATTGGAAAAACAGCGATTATTTGATCGAGGGCCTGGTTACATTGGGCATGAACTGATGGTGCCTAATGTTGGGGATTACCATGTTTTGGAATGGATGAATAGTGCCAAGGTATTGGTTCACAACGAGAAAGGAATCGAGTTGCTATCAAATGTGTGCCGCCATCGCCAGTCGCTCTTGCTGGAAGGACGTGGGAATGCCATAAATATTGTTTGTCCTATTCATCGCTGGACTTATGCCATGGATGGCAAGCTATTGGGGGCGCCGCACTTTGACAGAAATCCTTGTCTTGATTTGAGTAGAACAACCTTGCAAAACTGGAACGGTCTGTTGTTTGCTGGTGAACGTAATGTTATGCGTGATATGACAAATCTAAGTGTGCTTAAGGATTTTGATTTTTCCAATCATGTGCTGGACTGTGTACAAATAGACCATTACACATGTAATTGGAAAACGTTTATTGAAGTTTATTTAGAGGACTATCATGTTGAGCCCTATCATCCTGGTTTAGGGCATTTTGTCGACACAAATAAACTTGATTGGGAGTTTGGCGATTGGTATAACGTCCAGGTCGTGGGGGTGAACCCTGAATTCAATCGGGCGGGCACGCCTATTTATGACAAGTGGCACAAGCAAGTGCTGCAGTATGACGATAATCGACCCCCGCCTTATGGTGCTATTTGGCTGCTCTATTATCCTAATATAATGCTTGAGTGGTACCCCCATACGCTTGTCATTAGCACCATTTTACCGACTGGGGTAGAGAGCTGTATGAATGTTATTGAATTTTATTATCCGGAAGAAATTGCTTTATTTGAGCGGGAATTCATTGAGGCAGAGCAAGCTGCTTATCGTGAAACAGCAATAGAAGATGAAGAAATTTGCAGATTGATGACGGATGGCCGCCGTGCACTTTATCAGCAGAATATCAATGAATCCGGCCCGTATCAAATGCCGATGGAAGCAGGAATGGTGCATTTTCACAATTTTTTGCAAAGGGAGATAGGATCTTACTTACGCTAGCTGCAGTTCTGATTTACATTTCTCATCGGTTAATTACTAATGGATTCGCTTTGGATGCTCGTAGCAGGTTTCATGTTTGCCTGCATGGGCCTGTTGGTAAAGTTGGGTGCGGCACATTTTTCAAGTATCGAACTGGTATTTTATCGTTCTTTGTTTGGCCTGCTATTAACATATTTAGCGATGCGTGCTAGCCGTGTTTCATTGGCGACTGAACATTGGAGAATTCATTGCTGGCGTGGATTATTCGGCCTTGGTGGGTTATTGTTGTTTTTTTATTGCATTACGCAACTTCCATTGGCAACCGCGGTGTCACTGAATAATACTTGGCCGTTATTTTTAGCGCTGTTGGCGACGATTATATTAAAAGAGCACTCGCATTGGGGGCTGATTATGGCGATCGTGCTCGGGTTTATGGGAGTGGTTTTATTGCTACGCCCATCTTTGCATGAAGATCAGTGGGAGGCGGGATTGCTCGGTTTGACCTCGGGTATTTTTGCAAGCATCGCGCATCTTAATTTGAAGCAGCTTGGTAAGCTGGGTGAATCTGAATGGCTGGTAGTTTTTTATTTTACCTTGATTTGTACGGGGATTACTGGTATGTGGTTATCGTTAACTAACTTTAGTGCGATTACATCTAGTAACGTATGGCTGTTGATTGGGATTGGCATAACGGCTACGCTTGCGCAGCTGGCGCTCACACGAGCTTATCGTGTTGGTAGAACGATGGTGGTCGGTGCGCTTGCATATAGTACGGTATTATTTGCGGGGTTGTGGGATGCTTTCTTTTGGAATGAAATTTTGCCAATTTCTGCCTGGATGGGAATGGGAATGATTGTGTTAGGCAGTTTGCTAAGCCTAAGAGTTGTGCCTGCGAGCGTTCGTAGTTAATGGAAATAGGCCTTCATATATTGAAAATCATCTACTTATAATAGATACATTATATCTGGGAATACGCACATGATTACTATTCAAAAAATCAATAATCTGATGATCGTAGCTGTAATCGGGGAATTTACCTTGAACGACTATAAAGAATTTGAAGACCAGGTGCTATATCGGGCACATTCTGAAGATCAGTTAAATCTGTTATTTGACTGGCGGGATATGGTGAATTACACGGTGGATGTCGCATGGGAAGAAATCAAGTTCATGCGCGAGCATGGTAGCGAATTTAATCGGGTTGCGGTAGTCACTGATAACCAATGGCAGGCATGGAGTGCTTGGGTGTCAAACTTGTTCATCGATGCAGATGTGGTCGTTTTTTCTGATTATGATGAAGCAAAGAAATGGACTTCTGGTGAATAAATTTTAAGCTACTGCCTGCATTTTTACGTGAAAAAGCTTAAGCAAGCATGATTCAGTATGGATGAGTTTGTATTAGCTAGGGTATTGCATGTATTGGGGGTAGTGCTTTGGATTGGAGGCGTCGCCATGGTGACGACAGTTTTGCTTCCTGCGGTAGCTAAAATGAAATCAGCTGAAGAACGTGTCGGTTTCTTTGAGCATATTGAAAGTCGCTTTGCTGCTCAGGCACGCTTCACCACATTGCTGGTGGGATTGAGCGGTTTTTACATGATATATATCCTCGATGGCTGGAATCGTTTTGCTGAATTCCATTTCTGGTGGATGCATGCCATGGTATTGGTATGGGTTGTTTTTACGCTGATGTTGTTTGTGCTGGAGCCATGGGTACTCCATAAATGGTTTAAGGCCAGAGCGCAGAGCAAGCCGGAAAAGACGTTTGCACTGATTCTGCGTCTGCACTGGTTTTTATTGAGCATCAGTGTTATTACAGTTGCGGGTGCCGTTGCAGGTAGCCATGGCTGGTTTTTCCTAGAGAAATGGTGATGAGTTATACGCTGTTAAAGTTGGTTCATGTATCCAGCGTCATGCTGAGCTATTTGTTATTTCTGACGCGAGGTATATGGATGATGCGTGCATCAGCTCAATTGCAGCAGCGCTGGGTAAAAGTAATGCCGCATGTCATTGATACGACATTGCTTGCCAGTGCTATCATGCTGGCTGTTCTGATACAACAGAACCCACTTGTGAATTCCTGGTTAACTGCAAAAGTTGTGGGACTGCTTATTTATATTGGACTGGGCATGGTCGCGCTGAGATTTGGCAAGACCCGCATGGTTAAGGTAAGTGCCTGGATCATGGCTCAGCTAGTATTCTTCTATATTGTACTGGTTGCGCTAACTAAAAATCCTGCAATATTCCTATAATTGAGCTTTATGTGACATCTTGAGTCTTTCTGCAGGAATCTTTCAATATTGAGCGATATCTAGAAATCACCTCTTATTCCTGCTACTAAGGATCTTCCGGGTAATGGCGCAAAGTTCTTTAAAAATGAAGTATGAACGCGTATTTCTTCATCAAGCAAATTTCTACCTTGAATAAAGAGCCTGATACCGTTTGATTGAGTTTCTTTTATTCGGTAGCTGGCTTCAAGATTGAGTAGCGTATAGCCGGGCGTACTGCTTTCAAGCTCTGCGCATTTGTTTTGGCGCAGAACGTGTATCGTAGTTAGATTCGCAGTCCAGGGACCCGTTTGGTAGTTTAGTTCCAATCCGAAACGTTGTGGTGTAGTACGCGGTACATTTCCGTTCTTATTATCTAATTTGCCACGCACATAATCTGTAAACAGGCGCAAGTCTAGATTATCAGGTTTGAGAGCAAAAATGACCTCCGCTTCTGCTCCGTAAAATGTGGCATCGGTCTGGGTGATGTCCAGTGCTTGAAATTCACCTTGTGAATCTAGCGTTCCATCTTCATCAACATGATCAGCGATGCCATCACCATCAATATCGACGTTTCTAAAAAAAATATAGTTATTAAACCGGTTATAAAAGGCGTTAACCTTCCATTTCACAAATCCAGAAGGCTTGCTGAGGGATAAATCAAAATTGTTGGTCGCTTCCTTGCGCAAGGCATTATCGCCAATCTGGAATGTGCCTGTAGCATGATGAGCGCCATTCACATAGAGTTCTTCTATTGCTGGGGCGCGTTGACCATGTGTTACCGTTAATCCTAGCCTGTAGTCTTTTATAAAATTCCAGGAGCTGCCTGCGGAGCCATTAAAAAGACTGAATGTACGCGATTGATCGATGTTATTTTGCGGATCGCGGGTGGCATATTCATATCGTCCACCAAGTTCGAGTCGAAAATTATCCCAGTTGCGTTCTTCGATAATAAAAAGTCCGGTAGAGCGCGATCTTGTAACAGGCACGATCGCTTCTTCGCCCAAAGCGGAAAATGTGCGATCCTGAAATTGTATACCGAATAACCCCTTTAAGTTTGCAATGGGTGAATGCAGAAGCTCAGCTCGGTTCTCCAGTTCTCGATTTTTAAAGCGAGTGCCTAACTCATTATCCTTTTCAAGTTCATCATGTTTGTAGTCATTGTAGCCCATACGTACTTTGAGTTTCTCAAAACCAGTGAAGGGATTGTCTAGTTCTCCAGCCAGGTTATAACGGGCTTGTGTTAAGTCAATACTGGATCCTTCGGGGGTTGGGATGCCGTATTTACTCTCCAGCAATGAGATAGATCCACCGAAAAACCCTCTTTCGCCGACGTATGAGCCGCCAAGAGACAAGCCTTGAGAATCAATTGCGCTGTTTTTAACCACATTCTTCTCGTTGTGAGCGTTCTGATTAATGTTTGCTTGCCCAGGAATATCATAATTACTTGTTTTACGCTTGAAGCTACCGATACTCCATGATGTTTGACCAAAACTCCTATTAACATTAAAAGATCCGGTTCTTTCTTCAGTGGCAGTATTTCCGCGGACTTCAAAATTACCCTTTAACGATTTGAACAATTGACTGGGAATGCGATTAGTTACAGCATTCACTATGCCACCTGTTGCACCGCCGCCATAAAGCAGTGTTGCTGGGCCCCGCAAAATTTCAATTTGTGAGGCATTGAGAGTTTCGATAGTGACAGCATGGTCCGGGCTCAGCGAGGAAAGATCAAGCGTGCCGACACTGTTTTCCAGCACGCGAATGCGTGGTCCATCTAGGGCTCGAATAATAGGTCGACCAGCGCCTGGCCCAAATGAGCTTGAGGCTACACCCAGTTCAGTAGACAAAGTATCGCCAAGATTTGGCTCACGCTTTCGACGGAGGCTGTCTCCATCTAAAACAGCATTAGGTTGGGCCATATTTAGCTCGCTGCGGTCTTGAAATGGTGTCGAAGTTATGACGATTTCGGGGAGCCTGGTTGCCTTATTGACCTCTTCCGCTTGAGTAAGGGCATTGTTAAAGACAAAGATGACTAAACCAATAG
The DNA here is from genome assembly GCA_964554625.1 of uncultured Nitrosomonas sp. Classification (GTDB taxonomy): domain Bacteria; phylum Pseudomonadota; class Gammaproteobacteria; order Burkholderiales; family Nitrosomonadaceae; genus Nitrosomonas. Next base: position 34,138 of record CAZKPL010000023.1, read on the forward strand.
TGGTTAGCCTAAATTGTGTTCTTTGACTGTTTGTGCATGAGGTTCTATTTTTTATAAATTTATAAGGTAACATACTGATAAAACATGATCTATGGTTAAGCATTGGAAGAGTTGTTGAGCTCAAATAATGCAACTAGGTTGCATTATTTGAGGATGTTAGTCTTGTTATTTTTTGTTAGGTAATAATTTTACGAATCAAGAATGCTGTGTTTAATCAGGTGTGGCGTTTGATAAGGTTATATAGTCAAATGCTGCTAAAGTTTGAAAGTCAAAGGGGGAGCGCGGGTATGGTAAGCAGGGGTAACGTTATAATAGTCGAATTTATTGATGTAGTCGGATAGTAGCCGGCTAGTAAATTTTCCGGAAAAAAGAAAATTCAGAAAAAGCAAAAAAGGCTCCAATGCTTTTACAACTAAACAATCAAAGCAATAGTGATTAACGTCATCATTAATTTCAGCTAGGCTATTTATAATAGTTTCAACTGGCGATACCTCGGGGTGCGCCAGCAAATGCTCGGCTTGTAAGATGGGTATGAAAAGAAGTGATAATGAAAAAATTAGAATAATAATTTTACGAAGCATGAGGATGATCGTTTTGTGGAGAAATGTTGTTATCCCGTTCTTTAAACAGCTAGCGCTAATAAGCGCATTCAGCACATAATCCTTTAACTGTTAATTCAATTTCATGGAGTAAATAACCAAGCGGTAAGGAGGGCCGAGGTTCAGTCTTGAGATTATCTAGGCATGTTACCTTGCTGCATCGTGTGCATATGAAATGAGCATGTTGATGTGTGTGTAATTCCGTATTGACACGGAAGCGCCATACTTGATCATCTCCTGCTATTTTGTGTACTAAATTTTTCTTGCCCAGCCATTCAAGAACTCGGTAAAGCGTTACGCGATCTAGCTGTTGTTTCACGTTTAATCGTTCTTCAATTTCACGATGAGTAAGCGCATGCTGCTCTGCCAATAGAGTGGCAAGTGTTCGGATTCTGTGATGAGTGGCGCGATCGCCAGTATGCCTAACCAGCTCTTTGGCTTTCTCATGGAGATTATTTTGCATAGAAAACATATTTGCAATTCAGTTGCATTTAAGTGTAGCTCAATTAAATAAATTTATGCAACAGTAATTCGCCAGTCATGGAATTTATTGCAAAAATCAAGTCCTTATACATCTCATTTTTCCTGAGTTCTTTATACATAGGAAATGTTTTGTTTTACTCTAAATTCCTCTTTTAACCCGGGCTGAAAGCTAGCCTGTATATCGCATGAAGGGAAGTGGCAATTCCCTAATAATTCTTTATCATTCAGTTACCTGCGCTGAATAAAGAAAGGGAATTGCCAGTGACAAAGTGTACCCGAGAATCATTAATTTTCCAGAGGTAAAAAAACGTACTGTTGAAGTGAATTTCCAAGGTGGCGATATCACTTCAGATGGTGGCATCATGTTATTGCGGCAGGCGGATAAATGCATTGGGCTGAGCAAAGCGTCGCTCAAGTGCTGGAAGATAATCGCCAGTAGGCAAGTTGCAGGCATATGATGGTTTGACTCTATTGCGCCATGATTTGACAATTCAATCAGCTGCTGAACGTGAAGAGGTATTGGCGAGAAGTTCCACCTTATCCGAGTAGCAGTACCATTTATCCACTTGAAAAATGAATTTCTGGAAAATTCACTTCTGTTTCTGATATTCGTGCAATATTGGGGCTAACCGGATGGTTAATATACTGGTTTCTCCGAGTGCTATGGAGAAAGGCCTCGGTTATCTTGTTGCCATCATAAACTGGCATTCGCGTATGGTATTGGGCTGGCACTTGTGCAATACATTGGATGCTGATTTCTGTAATCAAACGCCAGAAGCTGCCATTCAGAGCTATGGTTGTCCGCAGATCATGAATGCCGATTTAATATGTCCAGTTAGTTGGAGCCCCATCAAGCATCGATTCTAAATTTTATCTGTTTGATGTATACGGTTAATTATATGTATTACGCATCCTGTTGCACTCTTGCTGGCTCACTTATTCAGACTTTCCTTAATTTTTTGTTATACAATCACCAGCAAATATGCTGGGCAATGTCGCTCAGCAGATTACATATTGATTAAGATTAAGAATCTGGAGAAAGTATGAGAAAGGCTTCACGTAATAGATGGGTTATGCAGTTATGCGTAGCAGTAGTATTATCATTAGCTACATTTTCACTTTATGCGCAGTTGATGCTTGCGCATGAAGGGCATCATGCTGGGCATGGAGGTTGTCAGATTGAGACAGGGGATTTTCCTGTAACTGTCAGCGTTTATGAAGTGCCGGAGGGAAATATTCCTCCTATGCATTCATATTGTGATCATGTGCCAAATATTGGAAAGGTAAATGTGACGATTGAGTTGCCTGCCAATGCCCGTGAGATACCGCTAGCCGTACGTCTAGTAAAGGAGGGGCATGAGGGACATGGGGGGGATCGTGGCGATGTGGCTGCGCCCGGCAATGTCAGCAAAGGGAAAGATCATGAAATGGAACATGATGAGCATAATAATCACGATGGGCATGATGTAGAAAAACATAAAGAGCACAAAACTGCATCAAATGGTGCTGGGGAGCATCATGGTTTTTATATGCCAGCCGAGGCGTATTCCTCAGGAATCATTGTTGTTGCGACAGAGTTGAAAGAGCTAGGTCAATATGTAATAGTACTGGAAAAAGTGGAAGGTGATACTGTCCGTCCTGCTGTCCGCATTCCGCTGCATGTTGGGGGAGATGGGGGGCATGGTGGTCATGGCTCTGGTTTTGGTATGCTGGAGATTATGCTTTTGCTTGGCGTAGCAGGGGGGCTAGCTTTTTTCTTTTTACAACGCAAAAATCCAAACAAAGAAACAGTTGAGAAATCATAATTTTCATATCTAAATAATAAAATCTTACCCAAAATTCTTGACATAGTTGTG
>CAZKPL010000024.1:0-36934 GCA_964554625.1 uncultured Nitrosomonas sp.
AGGGTGCCGATGGCATCGGTTCGGCCTCTTGCATGCCAATCTTTTACACCATGGCAACGCTCACCCACAGGCGCATAGCCATGCATGCGCGGCCTGTCGTGAGCAAAGCCGCTTTCCTCAATGTAAACGATGACGCGGCCCTCGCGTTCATAGTCTTCAATTTTTTCCTGGAAGATGCGCTACTCTTCTTCGCTGGCCCTTGGGTGGCGCAGAGTTTTCATAAGTCACGCCCAGACGCCTTAAAGCATGATTGATGCCCTGGGTGCTGACTCCAGGCCGTTTGGCGCGCTCGTACAGATACGCGTCTGGATGATTCTCTATATATCCTGCGCCAAAACCTCCATGTCGATCTTGGTTTAAGGCTTGTTGCGGATTGTCTTGGGATCGGGAGTCTTGATCCAGCGCGCCACGCTGGCTATACCTACGCAGAAACGCTTCGCCACTTGCGCGATGGTAAGGTCCTCCTTCTCTCGAACGGATAAGACCTTGCGGCGAAATGATACTGGATATGTCATCTATAAATTGCAATCAATTTATATGGGATTGGCTGTAACTTGCTAGCTTCCAGTAGTTTTTTCTTGCTGCGCTGCACTGCCACTGCATGCTTCGCATGCAGGATCTTTTTTTAAGTTGATTGTTCGCCATTTCATTGTCAGTCCATCAAGTATCAGCAAACGACCATTGAGCGTTTCGCCTATACCCAATAGAACTTTGATCGTTTCTGCTGCCTGAGTGCAGCCTATGATACCGGCCAGGGGTGCAAATACGCCCATTATGGCGCAATCGGGATCGTTACCTTCACCAGCAACAGGAAAAAGACAGTGATAACAACGGTTGTTAGCATAACGCAGATCAAATACCGAGACTTGACCGTCAAAGCGTACGACTGCACCCGAGATCAGCGGTTTTCTCTGAATAATACAAGCTTGGTTGATAGCATGGCGAGTGACAAAATTGTCGCTGGCATCTACCACTGCATCAGCAGAAGGGAGCAGATTTAACAACATCTCTTCAGTCACCTGCTCCTGCAGCGTGGTGATTTCGATCTCTGGATTAATATGATGCAGGGTTTTTCGGGCGGAAGCGGTTTTGGGCAGACCAATCGCATCGGTGTTGTGAATGATTTGTCTTTGTAAATTGGTAAGATCGACGTTATCTTTATCGCAGATGACGATTTTTCCGATACCACTGGCAGCAAGATACAGTGCGGCAGGGGAACCCAGTCCCCCCGCCCCAATGATCAGAACGCTTGATTGCGTTAACTTTTCCTGCCCTCGTACATCGATTTGGGGCAGTAAAATATGGCGGCTATAACGCAATAGCTGATTGTCATTCACGACTCTCCTACCTCACTTTCTTAGCTATTACTTTTTATATTTCAGGAACTCGCCCCTTTTCTTGCAGTTTTTGTAGATTTTCTTTTTGAATCTGCTTCAATTCCCTTTAAATGCTTAATGGCTTTGGTGAGCAAGAGATCATCGCTCGAGCCAAATTCCATCGGAGCACTCTTTTTCTTAGTCGTAGATTTCTTGCTTTTGGGCTTATCTTCAGATCCATTGGCTTTTTTTGCACTAGTAGCATCAGTCCCATTATTTTCTTCCTTTTGGTCACTACGCAGATGGCGGGTAAGATCTGATTCACGTAATTGGCGGGACGCGTCATCTGTTTCATCGACTATATCTGGAGTAATCCCCTTAGCCTGAATAGACTGTCCGTTAGGTGTGTAGTAACGTGCTGTTGTCAGCTTGATTGCTGTATTGTTGCCAAGGGGAAGAATAGTCTGTACTGAACCTTTGCCGAAGGTTTGGGTACCCATAACGACGGAGCGCTTGTGATCCTGTAGGGCACCTGCGACAATTTCAGAGGCCGAGGCTGAGCCTCCGTTTACTAGTGTGATCATAGGTACCGTTTTAATTTCTGACGGTAATCCAGTTAAATAATCCTTACCTGGATTACGCAAATAATATTCAGGGCTAGCCATGAGTCGCATTTTTGCATCGCTTGTGCGTCCTTCTGTATAGACGACGAGTGCGTTGGTCGGAAGAAATGCGGCTGATACAGCCACAGCGCTGTTTAGCAATCCACCTGGATCATTTCGTAAATCAAGCACAAGTCCTTTCATGGGAATTTTGCTTTCTTTGAATAATTTTTCAATCGCCTGCGCTAAATTTTCACCTGTATGTTCCTGAAATTGTGTGACACGCAAATAACCATAACCAGGCTCAATTAATTTGGCTTTGACGCTTTCGATTTTGATAATGGCGCGAACTAATGTAAATACCAGGGGTTCAGCTTCACCTTCCCGAGCGATCGTAAGCGTAATTGAGGTGTCAGGCTTGCCGCGCATGCGCTTGATAGCCTCATTGAGCGTCATGCCTTTAACAGCAGTATCATCCAGCTTGATAATCAGATCGCCTGTTTTGATGCCGGCCCGGAATGCGGGAGTATCCTCAATTGGTGAAATGACTTTGACCAAACCATCTTCCATGGTAACTTGGATACCGAGTCCACCAAATTCGCCTTGTGTGCCGATTTGCAATTCCTTGTATTCCTCGCTATCCAGATAGGCAGAATGCGGATCCAGGCCAACTAGCATGCCGTTAATGGCTTCCGTGATAAGTTTTTTATCCTCGACGGGTTCGACATAATCGCTTTTAATGCGACCAAATACCTGTGTAAAGGCCCGTAACTCTTCGATTGGAAGAGGAGGTAACTCTGCTTGGAGCGCTTTATCGGCTACAGCGGAAAAGTTGAGACTGATCAACACCCCGGCAGCAACACCGGAGAGGACTAAACTGAGTTTTTTAACAAAATTATGCATCACGTATTCTCCGCACCTATCAACTTTACAATTTTTACCATAAATTTCATTCTATTTTTACCCAGGTTAAGGGGTCAAATGGTTTACCCTGGTGTCGCAATTCAAAGTATAAACCCGATTCACGATTACCACCGCTGTTTCCTACAGCCGCAATCGTATCGCCGCTCCGAACCTGATCCCCAACACGTTTATAGATAGTTTCATTGTAACCATAAAGGCTCATGTAGTTGTTGCCATGATCCAGAATCATAAGGTTCCCAAATCCACGCAACCAATCAGCAAATACAACTTGTCCGTCCGCTATGGCTTTTATCTCATTACCATTTTGGGAGCGAATAAATAATCCTTTCCACTTAATTCCTCCTTCTTGCCGTGGACTATCAAAACGATTGACAAGTTCCCCTCGTACCGGTAGTCGTAGCTGACCTCTGAGTGATGCGAATGAGCTTCCCTTCGCAGAAGAATCAGGAAGCAGGCGGTTATGAGGCGCGGATGGAGATGATTTGTGAGCAGAAGGAGGGGGGGGCTTTTTTTGAGTAAGCAGCTTATTGATTTCTTTTACCAGCTTGGATAGGCGTTGCTCATCACTTTTGAGTTTGCTGATTTCTTGTTGTTGCTGGGTAATCTTTTCTGAGAGGTTTACAAGAACTTTTTCACGCTTACTTTTTTCCTGCTCAAGCTGATGCTTTCGGTTGGTCTGCTCAGTTTGAATCTTTACAATTTCTTCTTTTTTTATGTGACTTTCGTAAGCTAATATGTCTAACTGTGCAAGTTGAGTACGTAGCGTATCGATATTTTCGGAACGTGCTCGCTTTAAGTATCCATAGTAATGAAGATTGCGTGCTACTTGATTGGGATCTTGTTGTCTGAGTAACAATCGCATGTAATCCCACCGCCCCTTTAGGTATTGATCGTAGAGCATTTTTCCGAGCTGCTCTTGTTGCGCTTTAATCTGGCTTTGAATCTGTTTGGATTGATCAAGTAATTGATCGAGACTGCTACTGGCGTCAGCCTGCTGTTGGGCAAGCGTAGCCAAGATCCGGTTAGATTCGCTGATGGCGCGTTCCGAGTCGCGTAAAGCATCTGCTGCTTCAGTTTTAGATGTTTCCTTGCTAGTCAGGTCTTGTTGTAAGGCTTTAATGCGATTTTGCAATTGCTTTAAGTTTTCTTTGCTCGCTTGGGGATTAGCATACAGTTGACCTGCGCACATCAGAGCTAAAAGAAACGTCATGATTTTGCACAGTGTAACACTTGCACTGTAACACATGGTTTATTTCAAATATCGTGCAAAATGTATATGAATCCGAGATTTTCTAGGGTACGATAAGTTAAACATTTACTTTAGCTTGATTTGCTACAGCTGACGTAGCTTCTTCAATCTCGATTGAGTTGCCGAGATAGTAGCTGCGCATGGATTTTAAATTATCGTCGAGCTCATAAATCAGGGGAATGCCAGTAGGTATGTTGTAGTTAAGAATATCCTGATCCGAAACATTATCAAGATACTTGATGAGTGCTCGCAAGGAATTGCCATGTGCCACAATGATCGCTCGTTGCCCCGCTCTGACTTGAGGTGCAATAATTTGATTCCAAAAAGGTAAAAATCTAGTAATCGTATCTTTGAGGCTTTCAGTCAGAGGAATATCCTGTTTGGATATATTGCTATAACGAGGATCCAACCCAGGATAGCGTTCATCATCAGTTGTAAGGGCTGGGGGCTGAATATCGTAACTGCGCCGCCATAGCAAGACTTGCTTATCGCCATAACGGGTAGCTGTTTCTGCTTTATTCAATCCTTGCAAAGCCCCGTAATGCCGCTCATTCAGCCGCCAGGTAAGGCTAATTGGAACCCACATTTGGTCCATTTGATCAAGTGTGATCCAAAGCGTGCGTATGGCGCGTTTTAGCACGGAAGTATAAGCAATATCAAAGATAAATCCATTTTCTCGTAAAAGCCGGCCAGCAGAGCTGGCTTCTTCCAATCCCTTGGGCGTTAAATCTACGTCTGTCCAGCCGGTAAAACGATTTTCCTTATTCCAAATGCTTTCTCCATGCCGTAGGAGAACGAGTTTTTTCATGTTGACCTTCAAAAGAAGAAGCTAGTAGTTTGTAAAAGCGACTGATGTACCAGAATTTTATTATATTTTGACAAAGAACGCAGCATGTTGCAGTGATCTTCATTTTTTGTTGTTTGTACTAGATCATTTTGTAATCATATAAAGATATAGTTGTATTTTTGTTTGGGTGACGCTTTCTATATATGCAAGTTTCAGTAGAGATCTTGGAGCCAATATCGTAAGGCGCTCTAAGGATTATCGGAATTTTCATGATGGTGATGGCTTATAGTGTTATCTTTCTATCATCGCTGACGGATTTTTTAAAAGATGGAGATTCTTGAATACTTTGCTAAAATAACGAGTTATTAAAAAGGCCGAATGGCAAAACTAAAACGGGTGCTTACTTCTATGGAACCAACCTTTTTACAGGAAAATATTTTTTTCATTATTGCTGCTATTATGAGCGGTGGAATGCTGTTATGGCCAATGATTTCACGTAACTCTGCCAAAGAAATAGATGTTCAGCAAGCGATCAAGTTTATTAATTACGATAATGCGCTAATACTTGATGTTAGGGATGATAGTGAGTATGCTGAAGGGCATCTTCCTGATTCTAAACATATTTCTTCTGAGAGGATAGATGAAAGTTGGCATGAGCTAGAAAAGTTTAAGGACAGACCCATCATTGTAATATTTCGACCTGGGTTGCGTGCCGGTCATGCTGGTGCGGTTTTGCGTAAGAATGGCTTTAAGAAGGTTTACAATCTTAGTGGTGGAATCGATACGTGGCGACGAGAAAGTCTTCCAATGGTAAAAAATCGCTAAACTGGTAGGAAGAGGATATGGCAAAGGTGGTCATGTATGTATCGGGCTATTGCCCTTACTGCACAATGGCAGAGAAGTTATTGCGATCCAGGGGCGTTGAGGAAATAGATAAAGTCAGAGTTGATTTGCATCCTGATCAGCGTGCTGAAATGATAAGAAAAACTGGGCGTCGAACTGTTCCCCAAATCTATATTGGGGAGACGCACATAGGAGGCTATGATGATCTTGCGCGACTCGATCAGCAAGGAGGCGTCATAAAGCTGCTATCAGTTTAATTTCTTAGTGATGTTTTATCATTTAATAATCTTTATTATCAATTATTCCAATTGGGATCTAACATGAGTGAGCAGCAGCCAGTATTTGCTATTGAGAAAATTTATGTCAAGGATCTTTCTCTTGAAATTCCAAATGCACCGCATATTTTTCTTGACCGGGAAGTTCCTGAGATTAACTTGCAGTTGAGTACTCAAGATACATGTATTGAGGGGGATATATACGAGGTTATGTTGACGATCACTGTTACTGCACGAGTTAAGGAGAAAACCATGTTTCTGGTTGAGGCTCACCAGGCAGGGATCTTTCGGATACGTAACGTGCCGGGAAATGAGATTAATCCTGTGTTGGGTATCGTATGCCCAAATATCTTATTTCCTTATTTGCGCGAAACTGTATCGGATATTGTGACACGCGCAGGTTTTCTACCAGTTATCCTTAATCCCGTCAATTTTGAGGCGATTTATCATCAGAAAAAACAGCAAGCTGAATCAGAAATCGGGGCGGGTCAAAAAACATCTGAAACAGAAAGCGTGCACTAGAAGGAGGTCTACTTGGTGCAAAGAAGGGGCTTGATTGGAAGTTTCTTTCTGTTTTTTTTGCTTGTTTTTCCGCGTTGGAGTGTAGCTACAGAAACAGAATTCTTCTCTATCTCGGAGAATGCGGCCGTAATGTATGATGCTCCTTCGCTGAATGCTGAAAAATTATATGTGGCAAGCCTCCATTTGCCACTAGAAGGAGTAGCAAAAGTTGAAGGCTGGGTTAAAGTGCGTGATAGCAGTGGTGCGATAGCATGGATAGAGAAAAAATTCCTAAGTGATAAGCGCTTTGTAATTGTAATAGCTCCATTTGCTGATGTATATCAGTCAGCGGATATTCATTCACCTCTTGTTTTTCAAGCTCAAAGAAATGTGGTTGTAGAATGGCTGAGTTCCGACATTGCTGGTTGGGTTAAAGTACGTCGCCGGGATGGTCAAATTGGTTATATCAGATCTAATCAGGTTTGGGGCTCATGAAGATTACGATATTGGGTGCGGGTGCTTGGGGCACGGCATTAGCTATCAATCTTTCTGCGAATCATCAAGTTACATTGTGGGCGAGAGATCCAAGCCAGCTGGCTGAACTCGTATTGCATCGGGTCAATCGACGATACCTTCCCGATTTATTTTTGCCTGACTCCTTGAGATTGACATCAGAGCTTAGTTCTGCTGTTAAAGCTGCTGAATTTATTCTGGTGGCTATTCCTGTTGCCGGATTACGTGAGTTGTTGCAAGAAATTAGAGGGGTAGGTAGAGCATTGCCAGTAATCCTTGGGTGCAAGGGCTTTGAGGCACGGTCAGCAATGCTGCCTCATCAAGTAGTGCGGGAGGTGTACTCTGCAACGGCGCTTTGTGGTGTTTTGTCAGGCCCAAGCTTTGCGCAAGAAGTGGCGAGGGGGTTACCTACAGCACTAACATTGGCATCAGATGACGATGCGTTTTCTAAATATATTATTGGCGAAATTCACACAACCTGTTTACGTATTTATTCGAGTAGCGATGTGGTTGGTGTGGAAACGGCCGGAGCAATAAAAAACGTTATTGCGATAGCTGCAGGGATTTCTGATGGATTGAAGCTGGGTAATAATGCACGCGCTGCATTGATAACTCGTGGTTTGGCAGAGATTACTCGTATGGGCGTGGCGTTAGGGGGGTGTAGAGAGACATTTATGGGGTTGGCCGGAATTGGCGATCTGATATTAACTTGTACTGGCGACATGTCACGCAACCGACAAGTAGGAGCAATGCTAGCTGCTGGCCAATTGCTACCTGAAATTCTACAGAAAATCGGGCACGTGGCAGAAGGGGTGTATACGGCGCGAGAGGCAGAGCAAATGAGTCGGCACCTAAAGATTGAGATGCCTGTGACACAAGCAGTGTGCAGTATTATTTATGATGACGTCCCTGCTGAAATGGTTGTTAAAAAGATTCTCGACCGTGAGCCAAAAACGGAGTTTGATTGATTATTAATGTCTGGAATGCACTAGGACGCATTACGTAAGTGTGTATTTCTAAGTCTATTGGCACTTATTTTTTAATATGAGATTTTGCCGGGTTTGAGGTTTGGTTTTCTTGACGCTTACTGGCTGCTCTTTAAAAGATTATCTCTATATTTGTGGTTGAAAATATCCAAACACAGAAATTTTCGGGCAATATCTTGACCAGGTGAAGATGGCTTGATATAAGGGCATCTGCAAGACTTTCTGTTTGTGATTTAACTATCAATAACCCAAAAGGGGAATTAAATGAATAAATCTGATCTCATTGATGCCATCGCAGAGTCTGCCGGTATTTCTAAAGCATCTGCAGGAGACGCATTAAATGGAGCGCTATCTGCGATTAAAGCTGCGCTTAAAAAAAATGAAAGTGTTACGTTGGTTGGCTTTGGCACTTTTAAAGTAGGAAAAAGAGCGGCCCGTACTGGCCGCAATCCCCGTACTGGGGCGGTCATAAAAATCAAAGCAGCTCAAGTTCCTAAATTCACCGCTGGTAAAGCGCTCAAAGATGCGGTAAACTAAGCTCTTCCTTAGAGAGCAAAGGTGGGGTGCTTAGCTCAGCTGGTAGAGCGTCGCCCTTACAAGGCGAATGTCGGCGGTTCGATCCCGTCAGCACCCACCAATCAGCGAGCAAGAATTAGTTTTAGAGATTAGGAGTGGTAGTTCAGTTGGTTAGAATACCGGCCTGTCACGCCGGGGGTCGCGGGTTCGAGTCCCGTCCACTCCGCCACGTCAGCATAATATTACGGGCGAGTTTATAGTGTTTGTATATTGAGCACTAGTGCAGCCTTACTTCTCATTTAATTCACTGGATTTTAGCTGTGTTTGATTTTGTTCATCGAAAAAAGACGATTGTTCAAGTTATTTTGTTTCTGGCTGTGCTCCCTTTTATGTTTTGGGGTGTGGAGTCGTATCGCACTGACGGTCGGGAGAGCTACGTTGCAGTTGTTGAAGGTGAGGAGATTCAGCGGAGAGAGTTTGAGCAAGCGCTTAGAAATCAACACGAGACTATGCGTAATATGCTGAGAGATAATTTCGACAGCGCGCTATTTGATAATCCTGAGATGCGGCTGGCAGTTTTAGATAATCTGATTCAGAGAAGGCTGTTGAAACGCGAAGCAGTGAGTGTAGGGTTGACTGTTTTAGATTCACAATTGGCGCGTGAGATTCAGAGTATTTCAGCTTTTCACGATGATCAAAAGTTTTCTTATCAACGCTATGAAGAGTTTCTGCGTCGCCAGGAAATGACACCAGCGATGTTTGAGTCGCGTGTGGCGGCTGAGATTATGCAGCAGCAGTTGCAGGAAGCAATTGCAAAAAGTGCGATAGTTCCAGAGACCGTAACCCGGAATGTGGCTCGCCTGAGTGAAGTGAAGCGTGAAATAAATCAAGCCCTGATTGAACCGAAGCAATTCGTATCACAGATTATTCCGGAGGAAGCGGCAATACAGTCTTATTATGATAATCATCAAGCAGATTTTCTTTTGCCTGAGCGAGTACGCATCGAGTATCTGGTATTGTCTCTAGAAGAACTGGCTCAGCAAGAAGAAGTTGCGGCAGATGAAATCAAGAATTATTTTGATGAGCACCAGAGTGAGTATGGTCAGGAGGAGCAGCGAAAAGCCAGTCATATTTTAATAGCTGTTTCCGGAGCAGCTTCAAATGATGAGAAAGCTGCAGCACGTGATAAAGCGCAGAATTTGCTGTCTCAATTAAGAGCAGAGCCAGCCAAATTTTCTGAGCTGGCAAGTGAGTATTCAGAAGATCCTGGATCGGCAAAATTGGGAGGAGATCTCGGTTTCTTGGGACGTGGAGTGTTGGTCAAGGAGTTTGAAGATGAACTGTTCCAGATGCAACCTGATGAGATTAGAGGCCCCGTTGAAACAGCTTTTGGTTTTCATATCGTCAAGCTTTCGGAGATAAAACCGGCCAATGTGGCGCCCTTGGAGGAGGTCAGGGATGACATTGAACGGATTCTGAAGCGTCAGAAGGCTGCAAGTAATTTTGGTGAAATTGCTGAAGATTTTAGTAATACGGTGTACGAGCAAAGTGATACTTTGCAAGTAGCCGCGGAAAGATTTGGTTTGTCAATTAAGCAAAGTGGATGGATTGATCGGAAATCGAAGGAGCCTGCGATCATTGCTAACGAAAAATTACTGCAAGTAATTTTTTCAGAGGATGTTGTTAATGATAGGCGCAATACAGAAGCAATCGAAGTAATGCCTGATACTTTTGTTTCTGCCAGAGTGTTGGAGCACGAGTCAGCAGCGATTCAATCATTAGATATGGTTAGAGGTGAAATCATTGAGCGAGTAAAGCGACAACTCGCTGCTGAAATGGCTGAAAAAGAAGGTAGGGCTAAACTTGCTCTATTACAAGCAGGTGAAGACGAATCAATCTCATGGGGTGAAACTAAAGAAATATCTTATATGCAACCTCAAGGGATAGATATGAGTACCTTGCGTACTATTTTCCAGGAAGAACTAGATAAGCTACCCGCTTATACGGGAGTAGCAGGATCAGATGGTAATTTCAGCTTGATCCGTATTAATCGTGTTATTGAACCAGCTTCGTCAGACAAGACGCAATATCAGGCTCTTGGTAATCAATTGAAGCAGATGCTTATTCAGGAGGAACTATCATCGTATCAGCTTGGTCTCAGACAGCGATACGATGTAAAAATCCTGGAAGAAAGCTACTAACAGCTTAAAGAAGGCTATTATCCATCAAGATCAAAAGCGATTGTATTAAATCCAGCATCAACATAGGTAATTTCGCCCGTAATACCACTTGCTAAATCGCTACAAAGAAAAGCGGCAGCATTACCAACTTCCTCGGTCGTTACATTTCTTTGTAATGGGGAAACCTTTTCGGCATAACCCAGAAGCTTTCCAAAATTTCCTATACCGGATGCAGCCAGTGTTTTTATCGGACCAGCGGAGATTGCATTTACGCGTATGCCCTTTTTTCCGAGACTGGAAGCCATGAATCGTACATTTGCTTCCAAACTGGCTTTAGCCAGGCCCATGACATTGTAGCTTGGCATAACGCGGACAGCACCCAGATAACTAAGTGTTAAAAGTGCAGCATTCCTTCCTTGCATTAATGCCAGACCAGCTTTTGCTAAAGCTGTAAAACTATAAGAGCTGACATCATGGGCAATATGAAATGCTTCACGATTTACACTTTCAAGATAATCTCCAGTTAATGCTTCTCGTGGTGCGAATGCGATGGAGTGTACAATGCCATCAAGACTGTCCCATTCTTTGGCTAAATCTTCAAAGCACTGGTTAATCTCTTCATCACTTCTTACATCGCAACGAAGCAGCAAGCGACTCTCAAAATCACCGGCTAGTTTTGCAACGCGATCTCTTACATCTTCTCCTTGGAAGGTAAAGGCAAGTTGTGCGCCTTCACGTTTCATAGCTTTGGCTATACCATAGGCGATAGATCGATTGCTGAGTAATCCAGTGATGAGGATACGCTTATTGTCTAGAAACCCCATAATATGTCCTTCCGTTTGTTGAATTTAAAGTAATTATAGCTTAAGGTTTATGATAAAGAAGTATAGCGGGGATTGCTAAATTGTCGAACAGTTAAATATAAATGTATGTCTGCCTATCATCATATTTTTCTACACTATCTTCTGTAAAAAAGCAGTAAAAAATAAACTAAATACTGTAGATATAGTGGTTTATCATCGATATCATGTTGATGATTCATTTCCAATCGTAGCAAGATGACCTGGATACTTTTTATCCCTGATATCCAATTTCTTTTTTAAGGATTCCTTTAAATGAATCCACTTATTATTCTGATTGTATTCCTGACAGCTTGTAGTGAGGCAACATGGAATAATCCCTATCCAAGGGATGATTCCGGAAAAAATATTCTTTACAATGCCTTTGCCGAGCGCCCTAAACATCTTGATCCTGTTCAATCATATAGTTCCAATGAAATTTTGTTTACTGCTCAGATATATCAACCTCCTTTGCAGTATCACTATTTGAAACGTCCCTATACCCTGATCCCGCAGACGGCGGAAAAGATGCCTGTAGTGCAATATTTCGATGTGGATGGAAATCTCTTGCCTGCTGAGAGTGATGCCACAAGCATTGCCTATTCCGTTTATGAGATTTCCATTAAGCGAGGTATCTACTATCAGCCTCATCCAGCATTTGCAAAGGATGATCAAGGAGCGTTCCTCTATCATGATCTAACCCGAAAGAGCTTACAAGAAATTTTCAAGCTCGCTGATTTTCCTCAAATGGGTATGCGGGAATTGCTGGCAGAGGATTATATTTATCAAATCAAGCGCTTGGCTCACCCAAAGTTGCATTCCCCCATATTGGGTTTAATGGCAGACTATATCGTAGGACTCAGAGAATATGTTGAAACCTTAAGAAAGGAAACTGATGCGACGTCTAAGGGTGCTTACCTTGATTTGCGCAATTTCCGATTGGAAGGAGTGGAGTGGGTGGATGCTTATACTTATCGAATCAAGATAAAGGGTAAGTATCCCCAGTTCATTTATTGGCTGGCAATGCCGTTTTTTTCACCCATCCCATGGGAAGCAGACCGCTTTTATACTCAGTCTGAGCTTGCAAAAAAAAATATTACACTTGACTGGTATCCCGTAGGCACGGGTCCCTATATGCTTACTGAGAATGATCCTAATCGAATTATGGTGCTGGAAAGGAATCCACATTTTCAGGGGGAGCGTTATCCTTCCGAGGGGATGCCTGATGATGTGGAAAGGGAATTGTTGAAGGATGCCGGTAAACCCCTTCCATTCATAGATAAGATTATATTCAGTCGTGAGAAGGAGAGTATTCCGCGTTGGAATAAATTTCTTCAGGGGTACTATGACGCTTCAGGAATCGGCTCTGATAGTTTTGATCAGGCAGTGCAAATAACCGGACAAAGTGAGGCAACGGTAACAGAAGTGATGAGGTCTCAGGGAATACGACTGGAAACAGCCGTAGCACCCTCTACTTATTATATCGGATTCAATATGCTTGATCCGGTTGTGGGAGGGGGTACTGAGCAAGAAAAGCGGTCTGCCCGTAAATTACGGCAAGCAATTTCAATAGCAGTAGATTATGAAGAATACGTCTCGATATTTGCCAATGGTCGAGGCATTCCTGCACAGGGCCCTATTCCACCCGGAATTACCGGCTATCGAGAAGGTGAGGAAGGAGTCAATCGGATTGTCTATAAATGGCAAGACGGGCGGGCATATCGCAGGTCAATCAATGAGGCCAAAGCATTACTGGCGGAAGCCGGCTATCCCAATGGTATAGACGCTAAAACCGGTGCGCCGCTTGTATTGTATTTCGATGTCACTGCACGTAGCGCAGATGACAAATCAATACTTGACTGGATGCGCAAACAATTTAGAAAAATTAATATCCAACTGGTTATTCGGAGTACTGACTATAATCGCTTTCAGGACAAGATACGCAAAGGTAATGCACAGATTTTTGAGTGGGGCTGGAATGCAGATTATCCTGATCCTGAAAATTTTCTGTTTTTACTATACGGCCCTCAGGGTAAAGCTGGTAATAATAGCGGGAACAATGCAGCTAATTATGATAATGCTGAATATAACAGCTTGTTCGAGCAGATGGAAAAAATGGAAGACAGTCCAGAACGAGAGCAGATCATCGATCGCATGGTGGGAATGCTGCGTCAGGATGCGCCCTGGCTGTGGGGGTACCACCCAAAAGATTATGCTTTGTATCATGCTTGGTATGGAAATGTGAAGCCTAATAAATTATCTTATAACAATATTAAATATCTGCGTATTGATCCTGCTTTGCGTGAGCAAAAGCGGCGTGAATGGAATGAGCCGGTGATATGGCCAATAGGAGCGGGAGTAATTGCGCTTGTGTTATGTCTTGGCCCGGGAATCATGGCCTATCGCCGCAGAGAGCGAAAGGTCGGGCTCAAAAGATCCGCTACCTAAATTATAGGGTAATTTTAAGGTCAGTATGCTTAATTACATTATTAGACGGGTTTTCTATGCAATTCCAATTTTAGTGGGCGTTAATCTCATCACTTTTACCTTATTTTTTGTAGTTAATACTCCTGATGATATGGCGCGGATGCATCTAGGTATCAAGTATGTGACTGATGAAGCAATCATGAAATGGAAACAAGAGCATGGTTATGACAAACCTTTGCTGTATAACACGGAGGCTGAAGGTGCTGCAAAGTTGACGAATACCATTTTCTTTGAGAAATCAATTGCGATGTTCGTATTTGATTTTGGCCGTGCTGATGATGGGCGCGATATTGCGCACGAAATTAAATTCCGAATGCTGCCCAGTTTAGCCATTGCGCTGCCAGTGTTTTTATCGGGATTGCTGGTTTATGTTACTTTTGCGCTAATTATGGTTTTTTTTCGTATGACTTATATAGATTTCTGGGGCGTTGTATTGTGTGTGGCGCTCATGTCGATTTCAAGCCTGTTTTACATTATTGGTGGGCAATTTCTTGTAGGGAAGCTATGGCATTTAGTACCTATTTCCGGTTATGGTAATGGGCTGGATGCGGGCAGATTCCTGCTTTTGCCTATTATTATCGGGGTGATGAGCAATGCTGGTGCGAATGTGCGATGGTACCGTACAATTTTTCTGGAAGAAATGAATAAGGAGTATGTTCGGACTGCGCGCGCAAAAGGTTTATCAGAAAG
This sequence comes from uncultured Nitrosomonas sp., assembly GCA_964554625.1. GTDB lineage: Bacteria > Pseudomonadota > Gammaproteobacteria > Burkholderiales > Nitrosomonadaceae > Nitrosomonas. The sequence goes on from CAZKPL010000024.1 coordinate 14,709, forward strand.
CATTGTGTTATTCAGGCATGTGCTCAAAAATGCCATGATTCCGATTCTTACGGGCACAGTTGTAGTGATTCCATCATTGTTTCTTGGCAGTCTGATTGCCGAATCGTTTTTTGGCATACCTGGATTGGGAAGCTACACCATCGAAGCCATCAATTCGCAGGATTTTGCCGTAGTGCGTGCCATGGTCTTTCTGGGTTCGTTGCTTTATATCATAGGCCTGATATTGACCGATATATCCTATACCCTGGTAGATCCAAGAATCAGGTTGGGATAATGAATGCAATGAATGTAGCGTTTGATGCTCCATGGAATGCTTTTTGCCTAATAAGTAACGGGTATAGGATCGAGGCTGCGCCATAAATACCATGTTGCAACCGAACGCCAAGGCTGCCAGTTTGTAGCAATGACTTGTATTTTGCTCTTCTCTATCGGTTGATTGGCATTGTAGTGAATACTGACAGCCCGTTGCAATCCGATGTCATCTAATGGTAATACATCTGGCCGTTGCATATAAAAGATCAGAAACATTTCCGCGGTCCACCGACCAATACCCTTTATCTGGATAAGGTGAGTAATCAGCATCTCATCATTCATTTCCTGCCAGGCAGTTTCGTTGTATCCGCCGTTTATGAATCTCTGGGATAGATCTTGTAGATAGCTTATTTTTCTAGCAGACAGGCCGCATGCTCGTAATGTATGGGTGCCGATGCTATACAGATTCTCGGGAGTAATCTCTGACAAGGTAATCTCCAGTTTATGCCATACGCTTGCTGCGGCTTTGACTGAAATTTGCTGGCCAACAATGGCACGTGCCAGTGTAGTGAAAGCGTTTCCGCGCGAATGAAGCGTTGATTCGCTAAACTGGCTAACGAGTCGTTGCATGACGGGATCTCGTTTTACCAAATCATCTATCGCCTGTTCCCAGAATACAGGCACTACATGTTGTTCTTTTCTGAGTAAAGCCATTCTTCGTCGTATTTACTTTCGCAGTTAAAAATAATTTGTTGCTTGATCGAGAGATCATTTTACATGATGCGCTAGCGATATTAATCGGTGATTTATTCTCAATATTGCATCTATCTTATTTATTTTTAAGGTTTTGTTTACTTGTTCTTAAGTCTTTGTCGCTAAAGTAAAAGTCTATAGTTTTTTACTTGACTGAGCTCATTTTTTTGATTAGAGTGGAAAAGAGTGGGATTAAGGGTGTTAAAGTGGGGAATCGTGGGAAATATTTGATGTAGAGTATAAGTTTCCTAGGAGATAAAGGGGTGGCATGTTTCGTGGTGTTACACAACTGTGCTTGGACAGCAAGGGTAGATTTGCAGTGCCTGCAAGGTACCGTGAGGAATTGTCATTGAGTTGTGCCGGGAATTTGGTAATTACTGCTGATCCTTCAAGATGTTTGCTGATTTATCCCCAACCCGCCTGGGAGCCTATAGAAAAAAAACTGAATAGTCTTTCTAGTTTCAATCCACAGAGCCGTAGTTTGCAGCGTCTTATCGTGGGTAATGCATGTGATGTTGAAATGGACAGTGTTGGACGGATACTGGTAGTGACGCCGTTACGCCAGTTTGCCGGTTTGACCAAGGATATTGTATTAGTAGGTCAGGGTGAAAAATTTGAGTTGTGGGATGCTGAGAAATGGAATCAGGAAATTGAGGCGGCACTTGTTTACAAGGATGGCAATATGCCCCCTGAGCTTGAAGGATTCTCATTGTAATGTTGTGGTATTGCTGTGCATTTACCGGTTTTGCTGAATGAGGCTGTCGATGCGCTGATACTCAGAACAGATGGTATTTATGTGGATGGCACATTTGGGTACGGTGGACACAGCCGTTTGATTTTGTCCCGATTGGGTAAGACAGGTCGTCTGATTGCGTTCGATAAGGATTTAAGCGCAATTAAAGTAGCAGCTCAGATTAATGATAAGCGATTCAATATAAGGCATAGCAGTTACGTCAAAATGCGAGAGGAATTGCAAGCATTAAAGGTGGAACGGATAGATGGGGTGCTGCTGGATCTCGGAGTTTCGTCATTGCAATTGGATGAAGGTGCGCGCGGATTCAGTTTCCGCTCGGAGGGGCCGCTCGATATGCGTATGAATACCACCTGTGGAGAAACAGCAGCAGAGTGGCTTAATTCTGTTACAGAATCACAATTAGAAGAGGTGATTGGAAAATATGGTGAAGAACGGCATGCTAGGCAGATTGCAAGGGCAATTGTTATGGCACGAGCACGGCAACCCATTTCAACCACGATTCAGCTTGCCGAGATCGTAGCGGCGGTCATGCGTACAAATGAGTATCAGCGGGGAGGGACGCAGCATCCGGCGACGCGTACTTTTCAGGCGATACGAATTCATCTCAATCAAGAACTTGAAGAGTTGTCATTAACCCTGCCGCAATGTGTGGATTTATTAAACCCAAGCGGGCGATTGGTTGTCATCAGCTTTCATTCGCTTGAGGATCGTATAGTAAAACGTTTCATGCGTACTGAAGCAAGTCCAGACAGGTTGCCGCGCAAACTTCCGCTGCGTGATAAAGAGGTAAGGGATTTAAGTAAGCAGCGGTTGCAAATAATAGGTAAGGCAGTGCGTCCCACTGCGGGGGAAATAGCAATTAATCCACGAGCTAGAAGTGCAGTCATGCGTGTGGCAGAAAGAATCATGATTAATGAGTAATTATATGATTAAGCTGAATATTTCCTTGGCTATAATTCTTGTTATTTGTGGGCTGGGCATAGTGACATCGCAGCACGAGGCACGTAAGCTTTTTATATCACTGGAGAAAGAGCTGGAATTGGCTGATCAGCTGGCAATAGAGTGGAATCAGTTGCTACTTGAGCAGAGAACGTGGGCAATGCATGGCCATGTTGAAAAAATTGCTCGAAGGCGGCTTGATATGATCGTCCCAGCACCTCAAAGCATTCAGGTTATTTTACCCGATCATTCTGCAGAATCGGCTTATTCTACTTATTCTAGGGAGTTTCGTTGATCATGAGGCGCGACTCTGCATTGACTTTGGTTTTACCCATCTGGCGCTCACGCCTGCTGATAATGCTATTGCTGCTGGGTTTGGTTGCATTGGCGGTACGTGCGATTTATCTACAGGGCCTGAATAAAGATTTTTTGCAACAACAAGGTCAATCGCGCTATAGCCGTATCGTAGAACTGAATGCGCAGCGTGGGAAGATAACTGATCGGCATGGTGAAATACTGGCGATCAGTGCGCCCGTAAAATCTGTTTGGGCGGATCCGCAGAAAGTGAATGCTACCCCGGAGCAATTGCAGGCATTAGCCCATTTAATCGAAGTAGATGTAGACGATATTCGTAAGCGGATTTCTGACCAAGATAAGAGATTTGTCCATCTAAGAAGGCAGTTGTCACCGGAAATGGCATCTGGTGTGGCTAACTTGAATATATCCGGTATATATCTTAAACGGGAATTTTATCGATATTACCCAACAGGTGAGGTCGCTGCCCATATTCTTGGCTTTACTAACATAGATGGAAAGGGGCAGGAGGGCGTGGAGCTGGGATGGGAAGATATCCTTACTGGCGAGCACGGTAGCCGTCGTGTAATTAAGGACCGCATTGGGCGCGTCATAGAAAGTGTCGAGAAAATTCGCTCGCCTAGACCAGGTAAAAATTTGGCGTTATCGATTGATAGTAAAATACAGTATCTTGCCTACCGGGAGCTAAAGCGAGCAGTAGAAGTCAATCATGCCAAGGCGGGTAGTGTGATCGCGCTGGATGTGCAGACAGGAGAAGTGCTGGGATTAGCCAATTATCCTACGTACAATCCTAACCAACGATCAAGTATACGAGCAGGAAAAACGCGGAATCGGGCATTGGTTGATGTCTTTGAGCCGGGCTCGACCCTCAAGCCATTTGCTGTTGCTGTCGCCATGGAAACAGGCAAGATTAACCCTGATACGTTGTTTCAAACATCTCCGGGTACACTCAAGATCGGAAACGCTACCATACGTGATGTTCGTAATAAAGGAACACTCTCCGTATCTCAAGTTATTCAAGAATCAAGTAATGTGGGTGCCGCAAAGATTGCTTTGCTATTGCCTCCTAAAACATTGTGGGAAATGTTGAGTCGTTCCGGTTTTGGTATGCCGACAGGATCAAACTTTCCTGGAGAGGTCAACGGCCGATTGCGTCCTTATCATAAGTGGCGACCGATTGAGCAGGCCACAATGTCCTACGGCCATGGAATATCGGTCAATTTAATGCAATTGGCGCGAGCGTACACTATCTTTGCTGCTGGAGGGCAGCTAAAACCTGTTTCCCTATTGAAACGCGATGCTCCACCCGTCGGTCAACAAGTGATTTCACGCGAAACAGCATTGGCTATGAGCAGCATGCTGGAAACCGTAGTCCAACCTGGCGGCACCGGATTACAGGCCAGAGTTAATGGCTATCGGGTTGCCGGCAAAACGGGAACAGCCCATAAGCCACTGGAAGGTATGAAAGGTTATGCAAAAAATCGGTATATCTCTACATTTGTTGGTTACGCACCAGTATCTAACCCCCGTCTGGTTGTCGCAGTCATGATTGATGAGCCTTCAGCAGGCCAGTATTACGGAGGAGCCGTGGCGGCCCCCTTATTCAGTCAAGTGATGGCAGGTGCTTTGCGGCAATTGGGTGTTCCACATGATGCACTTGGCAATATTGTAACTTCTCCTATGCCTGTTACGCTCAAGAGCGAAGGATGACACCCGGATCTATGCGGAAATCAGATGAAAATTTTGCGGCCAGACTTCTTGATCAGCTTGGTGTGCCGGTTGAGCACTTGACTGCAGACAGTCGCAAGTTGAAGCCAGGTGATACATTTCTTGCCTATGCCGGCGAGAGATATGATGCGCGTAAAGATATTCCTCAGGCCATTACAGCAGGTGCTAAGGCCGTGATTTGGGAGAAGAATCAATTTTCTTGGGATCCCTTGTGGAAAATACCTAATTGTGCAGTGGCAGGATTACAAGCCAAAGCCGGAGTGATTGCCAGTCATGTTTATGGGTATCCTTCACGTGAATTATGGCTGGTAGGCATTACTGGCACTAATGGTAAAACTTCATGTAGTCACTGGTATGCTCAGGCAATGACAGCTTTGGGGAAAAGAACAGCAGTTATTGGCACATTAGGGAATGGATTTTTAGAAACGCTAAGACAGTCGCAAAATACAACGCCGGATGCGGTGTTGCTCCAGGCAGAATTTGCAAGGGTGTTACAAGATGGTGCAGAGTGTGCGGCAATGGAGGTCTCATCCCATGGTCTTGTTCAGGGGCGAATTAATGGCACTGAATTTGATGTGGCGGTGTTGACTAATTTGTCACGAGATCATCTTGATTATCATGGAAGTATGGATGCCTATGCTGCTGCCAAAGCAAAATTATTTTTCTGGCCAACACTTAGATGCGCAGTATTGAATCTGGATGATGTGCTGGGAATGGAGTTATCTCGTCAGCTTGCACACAAAGATATGCAGGTTATCGGGTATGGATTTAATCAGCCAGACAATATGGGGAGGCATCCACAAAATTTGAGGATACTGCGAGGGAGAAACCTTCAAGTGAATCTCGATGGCTTGGAATTTGATGTGGAGTTTGAAGGGCAGCGAGGAAGCCTGCAAGTTAATGTCATGAGCAGATTCAATGCCTCGAATCTGCTGGCTGTTCTGGCTACCTTGTTTGCAAATGGAATCGATTTCCAAGAAGCGACTGCTGCGTTATCACGGATTAAACCGATCGCAGGCAGAATGGAAAAATTTGGTGGGGGAAATCAACCCGTGGTAATCGTTGATTATGCCCATACCCCGGATGCCCTGGAAAAAGTGCTGACGGAGTTACGAGAAACAGTTTATAGCAGGCAAGCAAGAAGTAGATTTGGTTTAAGAAATCCGAGACTGATTTGTGTATTTGGTTGCGGTGGTGATCGAGATCGGGGAAAACGTAGCTTGGCGGGTGAAATTACCACGAGGCTTGCCGATGAAGTCATCATTACCAGTGATAATCCGCGAAGTGAAGAACCGCGAGCCATTATTGATGAGATAGTCGCGGGCATATGCCGTCATAACTATTCAATTGAAGAGGATCGTGCATCTGCGATTTATCAGGCAATACACAATGCGCGTAAAGAGGATGTGGTGCTGATTGCTGGTAAAGGATCAGAAGCGTACCAGGAAATCAAGGGACGAAAAATCCCGTTTGATGATCGTGAAATTGTGCAGCAAGTGCTACATGACCTGACCAACCTGAAATTGCAGGCGCAAAGATGATGACAGTACAAGAAGCTGCGTGTGCTCTTGACGCAGACTGGTGGGGTGAAAATGCGTTATTCACAGGTGTCAGCACAGATAGTCGAACAATCAAACATGACGACCTGTTTGTGGCATTGTCTGGCGATCGATTTGATGGCCATGAATTTATTACCGATGCAAGAGATAAAGGAGCCGTTGCCGCTCTGGTTGAGAAGAAGATTGATAATGGAGAATCTTTATCAGGATTTGGCTGGATACGAGTCGGTGATACCCGATTAGGTCTAGGTCAATTATCAGCTTATTGGCGCACGCGTTTTTCATTGCCACTCGTTGCAGTGACTGGAAGCAATGGGAAAACGACTGTCAAGGAAATGATTGCCTCCATTTTTCGTGAGACCGTTAAGGCACACCCTGATCAAAGCGATTTTGCTTCAAGCAGTGTGCTGGCAACCTTAGGCAACCTTAATAATGATATCGGTGTGCCACAAATGTTGTTGAGACTGCGCGAACAGCATGCTTATGCTGTAATCGAAATGGGAATGAATCACGCCGGTGAGATTGCTTATTTATCCCGACTGGTTAAACCAACCGTAGCTGTAATTACAAATGCTGGCGCAGCCCATATTGAAGGGTTGGGTTCAGTAGAGGCAGTGGCGCGAGCCAAAGGAGAAATCTTTGAGGGCTTGATAAGTGATACAGGCGTAGCCATCATCAATGCAGATGACGATCATGCTTCACTATGGCGCAGGCTGGCAGAAAATAGGCGCATCATCGATTTTGGTTTGAATAGTCCGGCACAAGTAACTGCTTATCACCAATCTGATTCTTTCGGAGAAGTATGGATACTGAGACTTCCAGAGGGAAGCGAGGAGATACGATTACAAGTATCCGGGCAACATAATATCTACAATGCTCTTGCAGCCGCGGCGGCAGCGGTTGCTGTTGGCATCGATAAACAGACAATCGCAGCAGGATTACAAGCATTCAGCGGCGTACAGGGACGTATGCAAAAGAAGCTTGGCTTACACAAAGCAACTTTAATTGATGACACTTATAATGCCAACCCGGAATCAATGCGGGCGGCACTTGCAGTATTGGCTAATTCGCCTGGAAAAAAAGTACTGGTGCTCGGTGATATGGGGGAATTAGGTGCAGGCGCGGCAGATTTCCATTACCAGATTGGCGTGGAAGCGAGTCATGCCGGAATAGCGGAATTGCTTACGTTGGGTGATCTAAGCAAGCATACAGCAGCTGGATTTGGTAGCAGCGCTCGCCATTTTACAAGTATGGATGACTTACTGGTGGAAGCTGAGAAGTTACTGAACATCAATGTCACCATGTTGGTGAAAGGCTCGCGCTTCATGCAGATGGAACGGGTGATAAGACGATTAGAGGTTTAAGGTGCTATGGATTCTTGACGAAAAGTGGATGGCAGTAGGTAGTCAAATGCAATATCAGCGACCTGTATTGTTCTAAGGATTAAAATGCTATTAGTAATCACCCAATGGATTGCACAAGATATTCGTGCATTTAATGTTTTTAGCTATATTACTTTACGCACGATGCTGGCTGCACTGACTGCCCTAGTGATTTCATTCATCGTCGGCCCGACGATGATACGCAAGCTAACGGCATATAAAATCGGCCAATCCGTACGTAATGACGGTCCGCAAACTCATCTTGTTAAGGCAGGTACCCCAACGATGGGAGGGGCGCTGATACTCGTTGCAATCATGATTACAACGCTGTTATGGGCGGATCTGTCTAATCATTATATTTGGACTGTTTTATTGACAACTTTGGGATTCGGCATCATTGGCTGGATAGATGATTATCGCAAAGTAGTGCATCGTAATTCCAAGGGTCTTTCTGCATCAGCTAAACTTCTCTGGCAATCGGTTATTGCGTGTTGTGTGGCATGGTATCTTGTTTCAATTGCGGAACTCCCAGAGCAAACCAATATGATTGTGCCGTTTTTTAAAGAAGTGGCGATTCCCTTGGGGATATCTGGCTTTGTCCTGTTGACTTATCTCGTCATCGTGGGAACGAGCAATGCTGTGAATCTAACAGATGGACTGGATGGCCTTGCCATTATGCCAACGGTCATGATCAGTGGTGCGCTGGCAATTTTTGCCTATGTAGCCGGCCATGTTGTCTTTGCAAAATATCTTGGCATTCCTTATATTCCCGACGCAGGTGAGCTGGCTGTTTTTTGCGGCGCCCTTGCGGGTGCTGGTCTGGCATTTCTCTGGTTTAACACTTATCCGGCAGAAGTATTTATGGGCGATGTCGGCGCGCTTGCACTGGGTGCGGCATTAGGTGTGATCACCGTGATTATTCGCCAGGAAATCGTGTTGGTCATCATGGGGGGAGTATTTGTCATGGAAGCTTTGTCGGTGATGCTGCAAGTAGCTTCATTTAAGCTATTCGGTAGGCGTATCTTCCGTATGGCACCTCTTCATCATCATTATGAATTGAAAGGATGGCAGGAGAATCAGGTGGTGGTCAGATTCTGGATCCTGACGATCATTCTAGTATTAGTGGGATTATCAACATTGAAGCTGCGATGAATTTACGTGATAAAAAAGTGCTGGTTCTGGGAATGGGTGAAACCGGTCTATCCATGGCGAAATGGTTGATCCGCCTGGGTGCAGAGGTGCGTGTCGCTGATAACCGTATTGCGCCGCCTAACCGTGAAGCCTTCGAACAGGTGATTCCTGCCGGAAAAATATATAGTGGGCCATTCAGGGCAGAAGTATTTGATGATGTTGAGCTCATTGCGATCAGTCCAGGCATACCGTTGGTCGAACCGCTCGTGCAAAACGCTGTGAAACGTAAAATCCCGGTGGTAGGAGATATTGAATTATTTGCCCAGGCGCTGGGTCAGCTTGAGCAACCGAGACCCAAAATTCTCGCAATTACTGGATCGAACGGAAAGACGACTGTTACGACGATGGTCGGTGAGATGGTTAGAAATGCAGGGTGGGATGTTGAAGTGGCTGGTAATATTGGCCCGGCGGTATTGGAAACATTGATGCAACGCATGGATTTAGGGAAGCTGCCGCAGTATTGGGTGCTGGAGCTTTCCAGTTTTCAATTGGAATCAACACAAAACCTTAATGCTGATGCAGCTACAGTACTCAATTTAAGTGAAGATCACTTTGATCGCTATGCAGGGATGCATGATTATGCTGCAGCCAAGGCAAGAGTGTTTATCGGCGATAACAAAGGTATCCAGGTTCTGAATCGGAATGATGCAATGGTACGCACCATGGCAATGCCCGATAGAAAACAGATGACTTTTGGTCTGGATGAACCTATCTCTGATATGGATTTTGGCCTGCTGAAGAATGGAGCGGATCTGTGGCTAGCTCAGGGGGGAATATACTTGCTGAACGCTAAAGAGATGATGATTCCGGGTATGCATAATATTGCCAATGCCTTGGCAGCGATAGCATTGTGTCGTGCCATGGCATTGCCCTATGAGCCCCTGTTAAAAGTTCTACGAGAGTTTAAGGGACTGCCGCACCGCATGCAGAAAATCGCTGTTATTAATAATGTGACTTTTTATGACGATTCCAAAAGTACCAATGTGGGGTCTGCGATTGCAGCATTGAACGGGATGCAAAAAAATATTGTACTGATTGCGGGGGGAGATGGAAAAGGGCAAGACTTTTCTCTGTTGAAGGAACCCGTAGCTGACTGTGCGCAGGCAGTGGTGCTGCTTGGTCGTGATGCTAAGGAGATCGCTGATGTAATCAGCGATTGCCAAGTTCCCATCCATTACGCTGCATCGATGGATGAAGCGGTACGAATGAGTTTCTTATTGGCACGACCTGGCGATGTGGTACTGCTGTCCCCAGCTTGCGCCAGTCTGGACATGTTTAGAAATTACATCCACCGGGCAGAAGTTTTTATCGCTGCTGTCAAGGAGATTGAGGAGAAGTTTATTTATTCTGACCAGGAGAGCCATTGATCCATGATTGACCAGTCCACTGTTAATCGCCAGAAAATAACGACTGACTTTGATTTTTATCTAATTTGGTCGGCGCTGGTATTGTTAAGCTTAGGACTGGTTATGGTTTATTCCGCATCAATTGCAATCGCCGAGTCGGAATATGGTGAAAGTGGCTCGTACTATTATTTGATACGGCATAGCGCTTATTTGTTTGTAGGTTTATTGATGGGCTTCTTTGCTTTCCAATTTCCTATGCGCGCATGGCGGGAATATTGTCCATATTTGTTTCTAGCCGGAATTATATTGTTAATTCTAGTATTGATTCCAGGAATTGGTCGTGAAATTAATGGCAGCCAGCGATGGATTTCATTGGTAATAGTCAACTTTCAGCCATCTGAGCTAATGAAGTTGTTGATGGTGATTTATGTTTCGGATTACGTAGTTCGTAAACTGGCTTACCTGGATGACTGGCGTAAGGGTGTTTTACCTATTTTCGCATTGATATCGGTTGTAGGGTTCTTGTTATTGCGAGAACCTGATTACGGCGCATTTGTAGTTGTGACTGGTATTGCGATTGCCATCATGTTCATGGGGGGAATGAATTTAAAGCTGTTTGCCGGGGTGACTGGCGTGCTGGTCGTTTGTTTGGGTTTATTAATCGTAACAGTGGGTTATCGTAGTAGCCGTATTCATGGTTTCCTGGATCCGTGGGCTGATCCGTATGGCAAGGGCTATCAATTAAGTCACGCATTGATTGCGTTTGGACGAGGCGAGTGGTCGGGTGTCGGTCTGGGAGGGAGTGTGGAAAAGCTGTTTTATTTGCCGGAAGCTCATACTGATTTTATGTTCGCGGTGCTTGCTGAAGAGCTGGGTTTTGTGGGGGTAGCGACAGTCATGGCGATGTTTTCCTGTATACTCGTGCGCGCTTTTATCATCGGCCGTACTGCTGCCATGCTGGAAAACTATTTTTCGGCACTCGTGGCACAAGGTATTGGCGTTTGGCTGGGATTCCAGGCCTTTATCAATATGGGTGTGAATATGGGTGTGTTGCCGACCAAGGGATTAACACTACCGCTTATGAGTTTTGGGGGTAGTAGTATCGTTATCACCTGTACTGCACTGGCCGTTTTATTGCGAGTGGATTGGGAGAACCGGCAAAAAATAAAAGGATTAAGCGTGTGATGATTATGGCAACTATTCTAGAGATGTAAGGTGGCGCGAACAATCATGATTATGGCGGGTGGAACGGGTGGACATGTTTTTCCAGGGTTAGCGGTGGCTGATTATATGAAGTCGCTGGATTGGAATATCGTGTGGCTCGGGACGCATCATGGGATGGAAGCAGTATTGGTGCCACAGCATGGCTATCGTACCGAGCTGATTGAGTTTTCCGGCCTGCGCGGGAAAAAAGTGCTGGATTGGCTATTGTTGCCATCGCGATTGTTGTTGGCTTTTTGGCAGAGCGCCCGAATAATCATCCGCACCCAACCCGATGTGGTGGTGGGAATGGGCGGTTATCCTGCTTTTCCTGGCGGTGTCATGGCCGCATTGTTCAACAAGCCGCTCGTAATCCATGAACAGAATGCGATCGCGGGTCTTACCAACAGAATGCTCGCAAAAATTGCTGACAAAATTTTACTGGGTTTCCCTGATGCCATAAAAGGTGCAATCGGCAAAGTACAAGTGACCGGTAATCCGGTGCGGGATGACATTTTACGGCTGCCAGCGCCTGAACAACGTTTTGCTGGCCGTATCGGGAAACTTAAGATATTAGTGATCGGTGGTAGTCTGGGTGCGCACATATTGAATACGGTCGTGCCCAAAGCTTTAAAACTGATTCCGGAAAATGAGCGCCCCTGGGTCACGCATCAAGCAGGAAAAAAGCATTTGGATGAACTGCAGCGGAATTATGTTGAATCCGGCGTAGAAGGTAACTTGGTACCCTTTATCGAGGATATGGCTGCAAGCTATGCTGAATGTGATCTGGTCATCTGCCGTGCTGGCGCACTGACCCTATCTGAGCTGACAGTAGCGGGTGTGGCCAGTATTCTCGTTCCTTATCCATTTGCAGTAGATGATCATCAGACTGCGAATGCGCAGTTTCTGAGCAAACATCATGCTGCACTATTATTGCCTCAAAGTAGATTGAATCCTGAAGACCTGGCAGATCTACTTAGGGGGGTTACGCGCAAAAAATTACTGGCAATGGCAATACTTGCACGCAGTCTGGCAAAACCGGATGCAACCAGAATGGCTGCAGAAGCTTGTCTGGAAATAGGGGAATCCGGAAGATGAAACATAAGGTTAGACATGTGCATTTTGTAGGAATTGGTGGCTCCGGCATGGGAGGAATCGCTGAAGTGATGATTAATCAGGGTTACCACGTGAGCGGTTCGGATCTGATCAATAATCTGACTACTGAGCGTTTGCAGAAACTGGGGGCGATTGTCCATGTCGGTCACGCCAGGGACAACATCGCCTCTGCCGACGTTGTCGTGACTTCAACTGCGGTAAGACCGGATAATCCTGAGATTGCTGCCGCGCGTGAATGTCATATTCCGGTAGTGCCCCGTGCCATGATGCTGGCAGAGTTATTGCGCTTACGTCAAGGAATCGCGGTTGCGGGCACTCATGGTAAAACGACGACGACCAGTCTGATCGCGAGTATCCTGGCGGAAGCAGGACTTGATCCGACTTTCGTGATTGGTGGCAAACTCGAAGCAGCAGGCAGTCATGCCAAGCTCGGCAACGGTGAATTTATCGTGGTAGAGGCAGATGAATCTGATGCTTCCTTTCTTTATTTAAAGCCCATTCTGGCAGTGGTGACCAATATCGATGCTGATCATATGGCGACTTATGGTCATGATTTCAGTAAGCTCAAACAGACATTTGTCGAATTTATCGAGCACTTACCTTTCTACGGCATGGCGGTATTGTGTCTGGATGATAAAAATGTACGTGATATTGTATCGGCAACGACCAAGCCCGTAACGACCTATGGTTTGTCAGAGAGCGCGCAAATTAGTGCAACGGATATCCGTCATGATGACGGCAGAATGCATTTCCGTGCACGGCTGGGCGTAAATGGCACAGCACGGCAGTTCGATGTCACGCTCAATTTGCCGGGTCTGCATAATGTTCAGAATGCCCTTGCAGCGATAGCGGTGAGTAATGAGCTCGGCGTGAATGATGCTGCTATCATTCACGCTCTAGCGACGTTTGGGGGGGTCGAGCGGCGTTTTCAACGCTATGGCGAAGTCAAATTACCCGGACAAGGCAGCTTTACCTTGATCGATGACTATGGTCATCATCCCGCAGAAATTGCTGCAACCATGGCTGCAGCGCGAGGTGCATTTCCTGGCCGACGGCTGGTCTTGGTTTTTCAACCACACCGTTATACCCGTACGCGTGATGTATTCGAAGATTTCGTCAAGGTGTTGTCTGCCGCTGATGCATTACTGCTGACCGAGGTCTATGCGGCTGGGGAGGATCCCATTGTTGCTGCGGATAGCAAATCACTCGCCCGTGCCATTAGAGTGCAGGGAAAATTGGAACCCATTTATATCGAGCACATCGATGAGCTTCCTATAGCTATCCATAGGATTGCGCGAGAAGGTGATGTCGTATTGATCATGGGAGCAGGCTCGATAGGGAAAGTGGCTTCCCGTGTGGCGCAGACGACAAAAAAATTTGCTGTCATCGGTGGATGAATCAATGAACATGCTTGTATTGAGCCATACAAAATTTGGTCAATCGGCACCTTGTTCTCATGCAACCAGTATGAGTTTCTCAGAGGAAGAAGATTTTGTGGGTGTGATCGATACCAGTCTGCTACAAGGTGAGCTACGTGTGCGTGAATCAATGAGAAAGCACGTCTCTTGGCGTGCCGGGGGTGTGGCAGAGTATGTTTACTTGCCGGCTGATTTGCATGACCTGGCCCTATTTTTACGCCATTTACCCAGAACTAAGCCGGTTTGCATGATTGGGCTGGGAAGTAATTTGCTGGTGCGTGATGGGGGTTTTTGCGGCGTAATCGTGGCATTGCATGCACGGCTCAATGATTTACTTCTGGCCAAGCAAGATCAAGCAGGTGGACTGATTTATGCCGGAGCAGGCGTGCCTTGCGCCAAGCTGGCGCGTTTTGCAGCATTACATCATCTGGCTGGTGCGGAATTTATGGCCGGGATTCCTGGTACGGTAGGCGGAGCCTTGGCAATGAATGCGGGATGTTATGGAGCAGAAACCTGGCAGATTATTGAAAAGGTCAGAACGATCAATCGCGTTGGTGAACTCCATGAACGGAATCCGGAAGATTATCGGGTCGGCTATCGGCATGTTGCATTACAACCGAGCATTGCTAATGCTAATGCTGGTGCTGAGGAATGGTTCGTAGGTGGCTGGTTCAGGCTAGAACGGGGCGATCATGATATTTCCCGGCAAAAAATCAAGGCATTGTTAACAGCAAGAATCAATAGTCAGCCATTGAATTTTCCAAATGCAGGCTCGGTATTTCGCAATCCCGCCGGGGATTATGCAGCGCGCCTGATCGAGGCGTGCGGTCTCAAAGGATATCGTGTGGGAGGGGCAATGGTTTCAACCAAGCACGCCAATTTTATTATTAATAATGGAGATGCCACCGCTTCGGATATCGAGGCGATCATTGCCATGATACGCAATATTGTGAAGGAAAGAACAGAGACCGAATTGACTCAGGAGGTTCGGATTATTGGTGAAGTCGGGAGCAATGGGGTATGAGTCTGCCTGATTTCGGAAAAGTTGCAGTCCTGCTTGGGGGACGTTCGGCAGAGCGTGAAATTTCGCTTAAAAGCGGCGAGGCTGTCCTCAACGCACTGCTGAGAAAAGGGGTGAATGCCCATCCTTTTGATCCTGCCCGGTATCCTATGGAGGCGCTGTTGCAACAAGGGTTCAATCGGGCATTCATCGCATTGCACGGTCGCTTCGGAGAGGATGGTTCGGTCCAGGGAGCGCTGGAGCTGATGGGACTGCCTTATACGGGCAGCGGTATTCTTGCGAGCGCACTGGCAATGGATAAATGGCGTACTAAATTGATTTGGGAGGCCGTCGGAATCAGCACACCCCGTTATGTCATCATCGATGCCCAAAGTAATTTTGATGAAGTTGCAGATTTTCTTGATCTGCCATTGATCATCAAGCCTGTGCGCGAAGGCTCGACGATAGGCTTAAGCAAGATTAATGCAAGGAAAGATTTTCCAGATGCTTATCAATTGGCAGCGCAGCATGACTCGATGGTATTGGCGGAGCAGTTTATTGCGGGTAAAGAATTGACCGCTGCAATCCTTGGTGAGACACCATTGCCGCTGGTGCACATAGAAGCAGCGGGAGAATTATATGATTACCATGCCAAATATCTTGCTAATAATACTCGCTATTTCTGTCCAAGTGGCTTGCCTGATGAATTGAGTTGCCAGTTACAGGCGCAGGCCTTGCAGGCGCATAAAATTCTGGGGTGTGAAGGATGGAGCAGGGTAGATCTGATCCTGGATAAGAATGATCAACCTTATTTTCTTGAAGTGAACACTTCCCCGGGAATGACGGATCATAGCCTTGTGCCAATGGCTGCGAAAGTTGCAGGTATTTCGTTTGAAGATTTGGTCGTAAAGATTCTGGCGTTATCCCATGTGGAATAATTACCGGATGCTGAATTTATTTGCCAACATGATGTTTACCGGTGTCATATTGGCTGCAATTTATGTCCTTGGTACAAGGGTGATAAAATTACCCCTTTTCGCACTAAAGGAAATTAGTGTGGAAGGAATCAATGCTAATCACTCGGAGAACGCTAAGCTGCAACATGTTACCCGTCAGCAGATTGAGAGTATTGTCCTGAATGAGGTCAGAGGAAATTTTTTGACAGTTAATTTGGATGCATTACGGGAGGCTTTTAAAGATTTGCCATGGGTGCGGGCAGCAAAGATTCAGCGCAGCTGGCCATCAGGACTGAAAGTGATGCTCGAAGAATATACTGCGTTCGCGTACTGGGGTGATACTGCGTTAGTGAATAGGCAGGGCGAAATATTTCGTGCGCTGACTGACGAAATATTGCCGGTTTTTAGAGGCCCGACTGAAGAAAGTACCGCTGTAATTATTGAGCAATATGAGATTTTCAATAAAGTATTGGAGCCAATCAAGCAACGTACTGCAGAGATTGAACTGTCTCCACGGCACGCTTGGCTCGTTCGTCTGGAAAATGGAACACTGTTAAAACTGGGTCGTGAGAAGATTGAAAGTCGGCTGAGACGTTATGTTTCAGTCTATAGGCAGAGTATCGTGAACCTGAATCAGTCAATACCTTTGGATTATGTGGACTTACGTTATCCTAATGGATTTGCCATACGTATGTCCGAAGCAATGCCACAGGTTCCGCGTAAAAGCGGTACCGGGAAGAAGTTGTGAAATCAGGGAGGAATGTTAAATGAATAAAGCCAAGGAAGGCAGAGACCTGATCGTTGGTCTGGATATAGGCACTTCAAAGATTGTGGCTATTGTTGCTGAAGTGAAACCTGAGGGCGGTTTTGAAATTGTTGGTCTGGGAACTCATCCATCACGCGGACTGAAGAAGGGAGTTGTGGTTAACATTGAAACAACAGTCACTGCGATTCAGCGCGCACTCGAAGAAGTTGAGTTGATGGCGGACTGTAAGATTAGTGAAGTTTATACCGGAATTGCAGGCAGTCATATCCGGGGATTCAATTCGCACGGTATGGTTGCGATCAAGGATAAAGAAGTATCGGCTCTGGATGTGGAGAAAGTGATGGAGACCGCCAAAGCGGTCAATATTCCAGCTGATCAGCAGATTCTGCACATTCTTAATCAGGAATTTATCGTCGATGGTCAGGAGGATGTGCGAGAGCCTATCGGCATGAGTGGGATACGGCTTGAAGTGAAGGTGCATATTGTGACCGGTGCAGTATCGGCTGCACAAAATATCATCAAATGTGTTCATCGTTGCGGACTGGAAGTACGCGACTTGATTTTGCAACCGTTAGCCTCGGCCATTGCGGTCTTGTCCGAGGATGAAAAGGATTTAGGTGTGTGCTTGGTGGATATCGGGGGAGGAACAACTGATATTGCGGTGTTTACCAATGGCGCAATCCGCCATACTGCAGTTATTCCAATTGCGGGCGATCAAATCACGAATGACATCGCTATGGCATTACGTACCCCGACCAAAGATGCTGAAGATATCAAGTGCCGCTATGGGTGCGCCTTACGTACGCTCGCTGATGTGCGCGAGGTGGTGGAAGTGCCTGACGTAGGTAATCGAGGAGCACGCCAGCTTTCCAGGCAAACACTTGCAGAAGTTATTGAGCCACGCGTAGAAGAGCTTTATTTGTTGATACAAGCTGAATTACGTCGTAGCGGTTTTGAACAGCTCCTGTCATCTGGAATCGTTATTACGGGTGGCAGCAGCTCTTTACAGGGAATGGTAGAACTGGGGGAAGAAATATTTCATATGCCTGTACGCCTAGGGATGCCGCAGTATGAAGGTAACCTGGAGGAAGTCGTCCGTACACCCAGATTCTCCACAGGTATTGGTTTAATTATGGCTGGTATGGAGGAGCGCAGACTTCATCATCATAGTCATTTACAAGGGGGATCGGCTAAGCAAGTTTTTGCAAAAATGAAAAGTTGGTTCCAGAAAAATTTCTGACCATCGCGCTGTGAGCGGCGCATTAAAAGAATTTATCCAAAATTTAACATGCTAAAGGAGAAGCAACATGCTTGAAATCATGAATCCCGAAAGTCAGGAAGCCGTGATTAAAGTGATCGGCGTAGGGGGGTGCGGTAGTAATGCAGTAGACCACATGATTCTGAATGAAACAAAAGGTGTTGAATTTATTTGCATCAATACCGATGCGCAGGCGCTCAAGGGAAATCGTGCGCCCACTTTACTGCAACTCGGTACGGGCATTACCAGGGGGTTGGGAGCCGGTGCAAATCCGGAAATCGGGCGTGAAGCAGCTCTGGAAGACCGGGACCGTATCGCTGAGCTGATTCAGGGTGCAGATATGCTCTTCATTACAGCCGGCATGGGCGGCGGTACCGGAACGGGCGCAGCGCCCGTGGTGGCACAAATAGCCAAAGAAATGGGTATTCTGACCGTTGCCGTTGTCAGCAAACCCTTTTCGTTTGAAGGAAAACGCCTGAAAGCAGCGCAAGCTGGCATGGAAGCCCTGTCACAACATGTTGACTCATTGATCGTCATTCCTAATGACAAGCTGATGATGGTGCTGGGTAACGATATCAGCATGCTGGATGCATTCAGGGCAGCCAATGATGTGCTGTATGGAGCAGTGGCGGGTATTGCGGAAGTGATTAATTGCCCTGGGCTGGTTAATGTCGACTTTGCAGACGTTAAAACAGTCATGTCGGAAATGGGTATGGCCATGATGGGGTCAGCAACGGCGAGCGGCGTCGACCGTGCACGCATGGCAGCAGAGCAGGCAGTTGCCAGTCCTTTGCTGGAGGAAATTACGCTGGCGGGTGCGCGGGGAGTATTAGTCAATATCACTGCGAGTTCAGGCATGAAAATGCGTGAAGTTCATGAAGTAATGAATACCGTCAAGGAGCTGACAGCTGAAGATGCGACAGTTATCGTTGGTACGGTCATCGATGAAGGAATGAACGAGAATCTACGCGTAACGCTCGTTGCAACCGGACTGGGAAGCGTTACTCAAACCCAGAGCAGACCTTTGACCGTCATTCATACCCGTACGGGAACTGATGACAGAACCTCAGCCATGCACTTTGATGAACCTGCCGTGATGCGTACCGGCAGGAGAAGCAATGCTACAGTAGCGGCAATGCAGCAATCAGGTGTTGATCCGATGGATATTCCTGCATTCCTGAGAAGACAGGCTGATTGATAATTGGCTTTGAGAATAGCCAACTGATGCACAAGTGATTTGATGATCTGATTCCAGATTGGTAGTTCCTGAATGCATGTTAAGCTGCCTCTGTTGTTTTCAACAGAGGCAGTATTACAAGTAACACGAGAATGATATTCCGCTCAATAAGAGTGCCCGCTGATCGCCGGGATTGATTCCTAAGTAAGAAGTTTCGCTAAACTTTTCCCGTAAAGTTCCATTAAATGACAGTACGTGTTTCCTGGTTGCAGGATAAGTGCAATGACACTGAAAATCATGTTGTCTCAAGGAGTTGCAACGCAAGCCCATACCCGGAGAACTGTGCGGGCTATACCGAAACGGGAATGCGCCAGGAAGTGATAGCAAATTTATAGCAAAGATTGGAATATTCATAATGTTAACGTCCAAGCAAGCGCTCAACTGAAGAATTCCGATTGAAATTTAGTGATAAACTAAATGAATATTTGCACTATCGTAACTGTAACTTCAGTTATACAAGACTGGGTGATGTAGATAGAGAGGGGGCGATATATGGAAATTTCTAGCATGTGGGAATATCTGGATAATGTTTGGATAGTGAGCGGACTGATACTGGTCATATTGATTAGCCTATTAAAGACGCTATCAGCCAATAATCTAAACAATCGAAAAGCAAAACAGCAAATGTACAAGGGGATGAATTATCTGCTGGTGCTTAGTCTAACTGGTATGGCGCTAAGTGCACTGTTTCCTCCAAGCAGCAATCTAACAGTGCTTCAGCAAGCAGATACCGATTTATTCGATTCTGCTTCCTTTCCCAATCAAGATCATATTAATGTCAAATCACAATCCATCGGCAATCATTCCGGTATTGCTGTGAATACTACGGTCAGTGCGGACTTTGATCAGCCATTCCACGTAATGCCTGATCGTACGCGCTCAAAGCGCCCAAATACGGTTAACCAACAGAGCAGAGGTGAGAGCGGTCCCATCAATGCCGGTGAGGATGAGTTTCATTAAAAGAAGATATCTGTAATGGAAACAACCTCAGTTTCTGTGCGCATTTGCTAAAATGAGGATTCGACGTCGAACACTGCCTGAACTGCGGTGGAAAATAGTGAGCGTTATCATCGCTATCCAAGAATCTCGTGGAATTACCAAAATTCTCAATAAAATCCGCTGTCAATTCACAAATTGTGCGGCGTAGTATTTTGCGGTGAGTTTTTCTCCGGTGGCGTTCTCGATCATGTCGTTCCACAGGAGGATACGTCCGGGTTTGAAGATGTTATCGATGAGCCAGGTTCCAGCCTCAGTGCGGTCGACATAGGCCTCGCGGCGAGGATTGCCGGAGTTCAGTATTTCGCGGCAGATATAGGCATGCAACTGAGATGCGAGCAATTCTCCCATCAGGTAGTTGTGATAGTAGGCCGGGTAGAGAGCGACGTGGATCTTGGAAGCCCAGTCGGGCTGATCGCGTCCTTCCGGCTTGCGGAGCATCTGGTATTTCTCTACCAGCTGCCACCATAGGCTGTTGAGATCCTGATCGGGATTTTCGTACAGAGCCTTTTCGAAACGATACATGACTTGCGCCCAGCGGCTGAACACCAACTGTTCGAGGCGAAGGGTCTGGAACATGGTATCCGCAGTCTGTTGCACCTTGTCAGCCGGTACACCCCCGACTTGCTCCAGCCAGCCCGGATTACTCGCAAATCGCCCGAAGAGCATGGCAACAGCCTCGGTCGTGAAGGTATGAGCGGGTTCGCGCAGCACCCAAGGGACACTGCGGTCGTTGAACTTGTCGTAGACCGCATGACCGTACTCGTGCAACATGGTGTCCATCCAGTTATATGTCGGCTTGATGTTGCACACGACGCGCACGTCGCCCGCGCGGTCGATATCAGTGCAATAGGCGTGCTGATATTTTCCCTCTTTCTCGAACAGATCGCTGCGTTCGATAAGATCGTCGATCGGCAGGTTGAGTCCGGCGAAATACCGCTTCGCCAGTGCGATGATATCCTGGTCTTTGTAAAACACATCAAGGTCTATGTCATAGATCTTCGGCGCTTCCTGGAAGAAACGATTCTGATAATGCCAGGGCATGAGATTTTCGACGGCCACACCATACCGTTTGGCAAGTTTGGCATCCATGCCGGACTTCAGTTGTATAAACGCCGCTGCGGTCAGCTCGTCAAGTTCGTCAAATAGCCTCTCGATTTGCGTGGAATTCTGCTCGCCCAATTCCAGCTTCATAGTGTGATAGTTAGCGAAACCGAGTTCGTGCGCCGCCTCATTGCGCATGCGCACCAGTCGCAGGATATCGTCGGCGACGACGCTGCCGATTTCTTTGCTCGCTATCCATGCGGCTTCGAGCTCAATACTGTTGGTAGAACAGCGGAGAATTTCCTCGACCTCATTGTCGGTAAGCTTCTTGCCCTCTACTTCCGCGCGAAAGGTCGAAAATTTCTTTTCGTTCTCATTTTGCAGGCGTATCATCTCCTCGAGCTTGCCTTCTTCAAGCTGTTTTTCGAGATAGGAAAGATACAGCACATCGAGCTGCCGCCGCAGCACCGGGTCTGAAAGGGTGTTTGCTTCACGGATCCGCTTGAGCGTCTCAAAATCCTCCTTGCTCGCGAATACCCGGGTCAGCTGCACCTCGAAATCTGCGGCACGGGTGTAATCCCCTTCTTTTCCTGAGATTGTGGCATTGAAATAGGCCAGCGCCGCTTGCTTGTGCAGGGGAATGACCTTAGCCTCGAATTTCTTTACAAATGCTTTGAATTCTTCCGTCATGCAATCTTTCTCCGATGTGTCAAAGGATGAAAGCAGATCCAGAAGCCCCAGAATGGCGCGCAAACGACATATGAAAGTCTCTGGCAGATATTCTGCAGTGAACTGCGAATAATCCATAATTTACCACATCCGTCTGGTAATTCCGATTTCTCCAATATTCCCTTCCAGGGTGACCGAAAGCTGGTTGGAAATCGGGAGCAGTTTTATCTACGTACCGCAAAATTATCCTTGATTGATTGGGAAGAGCATGGTGTCCTGGGAAACCACCCCAATCACCGCACAGCACTGTAACCTCTTCGAACCAGCCTGATTTTAGATCGCACTGA
>CAZKPL010000025.1:0-24166 GCA_964554625.1 uncultured Nitrosomonas sp.
ATGGGAATTTCGGCAAATGGCGCGCTGACCCATTATGATTCAGTAGGAATCATTGCAGCCATTGCAACGATACTCAGTATTTTACTGGCAGTTAAAGTCAATAATCATCAGGAATGATGATGCATTCTCATTCAGATGAATGGGTTTCAGGTTTTCTGCAGACCTCGCCCCTGTTCGAGCCCGTGCGTGAAGCGGGGAAATCGTTCGAGAAGCTCGATCATTGGCCTGGGATTGAATACTTGAATCGATTGACTGCAGATTCAATTGGCGCAATTGCAACAAAATCAGGCAAGCGAATACGTTTTGTTCCACAAGCAAAAGCTACGCGCGAATTTGTGCAACGATATGAACCTAGAATCTACTTGACTGGAGAAATACAAACCCGCGAACACAACTGGCATGATCTATTCAATGCCCTTGTCTGGTTAACTTACCCACGTTCTAAAGCAGCATTGAATCAATTGCATTATCGTGCTTTGCTTCAGGAGAGCGTGCATCAGAAAGTAATGCGTAGTCCATTGCGTGATGCGGCTACGCTCCTTGATGAGTCCGGAGTCATCGTCGCCAGTAGCAACGATGATTTGATCACACTGCTAAAAAATTTTGAATGGAAAACCTTGTTCTGGGAGCAACGTGATGCAGTTATTGAACAAATGAAGTTTTTTCTGTTTGGCCATGGGTTATACGAGAAAGCGCTATGCCCTTATCTCGGTATGACAGGCAAAGGTATTCTGTTTCATGTCAATGAAGCTTTTTTTGAACGGGGATTGATCGATCAGATTGCCATGATTGATATTTGGCTTGATAATTTTCTAGCGCACGAATATTTAACATCGGCTGATTTGACACCCGTGCCTGTGTTAGGCTATCCAGGCTGGTCATCTGATAATACTGATCCATCGTACTATGATAACCAGCGTTATTTTCGTCAACGAAGGATAAAAAAAGAGTCAAGTTCAAGCAATTTTTCTTGAGAATTTATAAAGGAGGTTGAAATGACCGATATTGCCGGATTATTGGGAGATGAAGCAGATAAACTGCTCAATCACGTCTGTCAGGGTATTCCTAAGGCAGGATTGCATGTTCCTGGGCCAGATTTTGTCGATCGGGTAGTCGCAGCTGGTGATCGTAAGCCGGGTGTGTTACGGAATCTTCAGGCTTTATACAATCATGGCCGCTTGGCAGGAACGGGTTATTTATCTCTTTTGCCCGTCGATCAGGGCGTGGAGCATTCGGGAGGAGCTTCGTTTGCTCCCAACCCCATGTTCTTTGATCCTGAAAATATCGTCAGATTGGCGATTGAAGGGGGATGTAATGGAGTGGCTTCCACGCTGGGTGTGCTAGGGATGGTGGCACGCCGCTACGCGCATAAAATCCCTTTTATTCTCAAGATCAATCATAACGAATTACTGACTTACCCTAATAAGTATGACCAAACCTTATTTGCGAGTGTAGATCAAGCATTCGACATGGGAGCCTGTGCGGTTGGGGCGACGGTATTCTTCGGTTCAGAGGAGTCACGCCGGCAGATACAGGAAATTTCTGAAGCATTCGCGCATGCGCATGACCTGGGAATGGTAACGATCCTCTGGGCTTATACGCGCAATGCTGCTTTCAAGACCGCGGAAAAAGACTACCATGTTAGCGCCGACCTGACGGGTCAAGCCAATCATCTTGCCGTGACGATCGAAGCGGATATCGTTAAACAGAAAATGGCAGAAAACAATGGTGGTTTTTCTGCGCTTAAGTTTGGTAAAACAAGCGCCAAGGTATATAGCGATCTTACCAGTGACCATCCCATTGACCTGGTGCGTTATCAGGTAGCCAACTGCTATATGGGCCGTGTCGGAATGATTAATTCAGGCGGAGAATCTGGAAAAGATGATTTGCATCAGGCAGTGCGTACGGCTGTAATCAATAAACGAGCAGGCGGAATGGGACTGATTTCCGGGCGTAAGGCTTTCCAGAAACCCTTTGATGAAGGTGTCAAATTGTTGAATGCCATCCAGGATGTGTATCGATCCCAAGAAATCACTGTCGCCTGAGATGTTGTGAAAACGAGTTTCGATAATATACTGCGCACCCTGATTGCTGTGTTGGCAGTGCTTGTTTCCCCCCCTATCTATTTGATATGGGATTTCATCGAAATTCATCGAAACTTACTCTATTTGTTTTTTTGTCGCTGCGTTTTGTCGGATTGGCGCGTGAGACACTCGTTACCGATTTCTTCACACCATCTGAGATGGCAATAGGGGAAAAACATGTCAAATAAAAATATTCAAGATCGTGCCATGGGCGCCATCATGGGTGCGTTCATTGGCGATGCTTTGGGTCTGGGGCCCCATTGGTATTACAATCTCGACGAACTGCGTAATGATTACGGTGATTGGATTGATGGTTACACTGATCCCAAACCCAATCGCTATCATGTGAGCTGTAAGGCTGGTCAATTATCACAGGCAGGCTTCATTCTGGCTTTGACAGTTCGCTCGCTGGTCGATTGCGGTGGCTACGTTCAAGATGATTTCTGCCAGAGAATGGATGAAGAGCTGTTTCCACTGCTCGATGGCACGCCCGTGTGCGGGCCTGGCGGCTACACTAGTCAATCGATCCGTGAAGCATGGCGGCGCCGCGTACAGCAGAAGCGGCCATGGGGGCAAACAGGTAGTCATGCGGATACGACCGAAGCGATCGAGCGCACGTTGGCGATAGCTGTGCGCTACGCTTTTCAACCAAGTCAGCTCGCAGCAGCTATTACAGACAATACTACGCTAACCCAGGTTGATGACACGGTGGTTTCGATGACCGTAGCTTATGGCGCTGTGCTGGGTCTTTTGGTTCAAGGGCATGCGCTTGATACTGAATTGTCAGGAAAGCTTATGGAGCTGGTGAAAAATGGTGCACTGCCTTTTCATGCAGTGACGCACGATGACTTGCAGCCGCCACGCCTTGGCGATCCTGATCCTCCACGCGCGGGCCGCTTTGCTTCTCCGGATGCATTGCTTACCCCTTCTTATATGGCCGCAGCTGTGGCAGATCCGGAAATCCGCATAGCGCCCGCGTGGAAAGTGTCCATTGTCTATGGCATGCCGTGCGCTATCTATCATCAGTTACCGGCTGCTTATTACTTGGCGGCCCGGTTTCATAATGATTTCGAATCAGCCGTCCTTCATGCGATTAATGGCGGAGGGCAAAACCAGGCGCGTGCGATTCTAACGGGCGCGCTCACAGGTGCTCAAACTGGTTTATCTGGAATTCCTCGGCGCTTTCTTGATAATCTTGAAGAGGGCGCGAGTCTTGTAAAACTGGCTGAAGATCTGGCTTCAAAAGTGAGCGTTGCTTCTTGAGAATACGCTGGCGATGATCGCTATCTGGCCATTTAGCAAACGATTTAGGAAATAAGGGGGGTGCTTTATCAGTATGCTTGATGCGGTCAATTTCTGTAGCTATGGACTTTCTGCAATATTTATGTGTGGTTTCGTTATAATATCGCTTTGCAAAGGATCGTTAACATGCGACTGATTCAGAAAGCCCTTACCTTTGATGATGTTTTACTCATTCCTGCTCATTCAGCAGTTTTACCTCGAAATGTAGATTTAACTACTCACTTAACCCGCAGCATTAAACTCAAGATTCCGCTGGTATCCGCAGCAATGGATACTGTTACCGAGGCGCAATTAGCTATTGCCATTGCGCAGGAGGGGGGTATTGGCATTATTCACAAAAATATGTCGATAGAAACACAAGCCGCACACATTACTAAGGTCAAACGTTTTGAGAGCGGTGTGGTGACGGATCCTGTAACGATTCCCCCTAATATGACAGTGCGAGGGGTGCTTGAGTTAATTCAGCAACATAAGATATCCGGATTGCCTGTCGTTGAAAATTCCAAAGTAGTCGGTATTGTGACTAACCGGGATCTTCGATTTGAAACCAATCTGGATCAGCCCATCAAAAATATCATGACACCTAAGAAACGCTTGGTAACAGTAAAAGAAGGCGTTTCCCGTGAAGAGGTTTTAACCTTACTGCATAAGCATCGGCTGGAAAGAGTTCTGGTGATTAATAATGAATTTGAGTTACGTGGTCTGATTACCGTCAAGGACATTACTAAAACAACAGAATATCCTAATGCCAGCAAGGATGAGCAGGAACGGCTGCAGGTAGGAGCAGCAATAGGAGTCGGTGAGGGTAGCTATGAACGAGCAGAAGCACTCATAGAAGCAGGGGTAGATGTTTTGGTGGTTGATACTGCGCATGGACATTCTCAGAGTGTGCTTGACCATGTACGCTGGGTTAAGGACCATTTTCCTAAAATCCAGGTTATTGGCGGTAATATTGCTACTGCAGCAGCAGCCAAAGCGCTGGTTGATAATGGAGCGGATGCAGTGAAAGTTGGTATTGGTCCTGGCTCGATCTGTACCACTAGAATTGTTGCCGGAGTAGGGGTGCCACAGATTACCGCCATTGAGAACGTATCTCGAGCATTGGAAGGAACAGGCGTACCGGCAATAGCGGATGGGGGTATCCGTTATTCAGGCGATATCGCCAAGGCGATTGCTGCAGGAGCCAGCACTGTTATGTTAGGTGGGTTATTTGCTGGTACGGAAGAAGCACCTGGTGAAATTGAATTGTTTCAAGGAAGATCATATAAGAGCTATCGTGGTATGGGTTCACTTTCTGCCATGCAACAAGGGTCGAGTGATCGCTATTTTCAGGATAGTAAGCTTCAAGATACCAATAAGCTGGTTCCAGAAGGAGTGGAGGGACGTGTTCCCTATAAAGGGCCGATTTCCTCTGTCATTCACCAGTTAGTGGGTGGAGTGCGTTCGAGCATGGGCTATCTGGGCTGTGGTACTATTGAAGAAATCCATGCTAAAGCAGAGTTTATTGAAATTACCTCCGCTGGCATACGTGAATCTCACGTTCATGATGTGCAGATTACCAAAGAAGCACCCAATTATCAGGTCGAATAAAAGCAAATCTCTTTATGCACCAGAAAATTCTTATTCTGGATTTTGGTTCCCAATATACCCAGTTAATCGCTCGTCGTGTTCGAGAAACCAATGTTTATTGTGAACTACATCCTTATGATGTCGATTCTCAGTTTATTATAGATTTCTCTCCGATAGGCATTATTTTGTCAGGAGGGCCTGCGTCTGCTTTCATTGAAGATACTCCACGCGCGCCACAAATTGTTTTTGAGCTGGGTGTTCCTGTTCTGGGCATCTGCTATGGTATGCAGACAATGGCTGCACAATTGGGTGGATATGTAGAAAGTGCTGAGAAGCGAGAGTTTGGCTACGCCGAACTCTATCTCCAAGATTGTAAACTCTTTGACGAAATTCGTGATCGTACCGCTCCAGAAGGTCAAACAGTCCTCGATGTATGGATGAGCCATGGGGATAATGTGATTGGATTACCCACTGGCTTTAGAGTCATCGCAAGTAATGCTGCAACACCGATCGCAGCGATGGCAGATGAGATGCGGCAATTTTACGGCCTGCAATTTCATCCGGAAGTAACGCATACCTTGCAGGGTAAAGCTATCCTAGAACATTTTATTCATAACATTTGTGCAGCTGGCTATGATTGGAATATGCCCGATTATGTAGAAGAATCGATTAGCAGAATTCAGGCTAAGGTTGGCAGCGATAAAGTGATTCTGGGTCTGTCAGGCGGTGTAGATTCTTCTGTGGCAGCTGTGCTGATTCATCGGGCAATTGGCGATCAACTCACATGTGTTTTCGTGGATAACGGTTTATTACGCCTGCACGAGGCTGAACAGGTCATGGAAGTATTCACCAAGAATCTCAATGTTAAAGTGATTCACGTCGATGCGAGCAGACAATTCCTGGAACAGTTACAGGGTGTTACTGATCCTGAGCAAAAACGCCGTATTATAGGTCGGGAATTTGTCGAGGTATTCCAACGTGAATCAGTAAAAATTATTGATGCCAAATGGTTGGCGCAGGGAACCATTTATCCTGACGTGATTGAATCAGCAGGCAGTGAGACCAAGAAAGCGCATACCATCAAGTCTCATCATAATGTAGGAGGGCTTCCAGACACGTTGCACCTTAAACTGCTCGAGCCACTGCGTGAGTTATTCAAGGATGAAGTTCGTGAATTAGGATTGGTGCTGGGCCTACCTCGCGATATGGTCTTTCGTCACCCTTTTCCGGGACCTGGATTAGGCGTCAGAATTCTGGGTGAAGTGAAAAATGAATATGCCGATCTGCTGCGTCAGGCAGATGCGATCTTTATTGAAGAGCTCCAAGCTTCTGGTTGGTATGACCGGACCTCGCAAGCCTTTGCAGTATTTCTCCCAGTAAAGTCAGTAGGAGTAATGGGTGATGGTCGAAGTTATGAGTATGTCATCGCATTGCGCGCTATCCAAACCCAGGATTTCATGACTGCTCACTGGGCAGAATTGCCCCATACATTGCTAGGTAAGGTTTCTAACCGGATTATTAATGAAGTGCGCGGCATTAACCGGGTTGTTTATGATATCTCTGGCAAACCACCCGCTACAATTGAATGGGAGTAAGGAAGAAGTTACAATTTTCTAGATAACTGATATCGCTTAATTTTATTTTGCGACTTTTTCTTCTAAACGCTTTCTTCTTTTTTCCTTTGGATCAAGAAGGAGGGGGCGGTAAATCTCGATTCGGTCGCCATTTTGTAAAATAGTTCCTGGCTTGGCTAATTTACCGAAAATACCGGATGTTTGTATTTCCAGATCAATCTCAGTAAAAATATCCTGAATTCCCGATAAGGTAATAGCCTGCTCGATCGTTGTTCCGATGGGCACATCAAACCGTTTAATAAATTGACGATGGGGAAGTGCATATGCTACTTCTACTTGAATATATTCAATCGTGTGTTCCATAAATTGCTTCAGCGCGCTCTACGAAAGCTTCTACAAAACTATTGGCAATCATATAAAACACGGGTCCTATCAATTTTTCTAATAGCTTATGAGAGAACGTATAATGTAGGCGGAATTCTATTTTGCAAGCGTTTTCTGATAAAGGGATAAAACGCCAATGACCATCCAGATGCTCAAATGGTCCATCTAGTAAGTTCATCTCAATCAGCTCGGGAGGATAGCGTTTATTCTCTGTGGTAAAGCTATGCTTAATGTGATGATAATTAATATGGACTGTTGCATGCGCAATTTCATCACTTTGAAGCTTAACCGATGCCCCATCACACCAAGGCAGAAATTCTGGATAATTTTCGACGGTATCGACTAATCTAAACATTTGACCTGCTGAGTAGCCAACTAGTACTGATTTTTCTATTTCTGCCATAAGATTATTAATCCTTTGTTTTAGTCTGAGCTTAAGCTGGAAAACTGATAAACTAAATATAATTTCTTAAATCTATTTATTTGCCATTATTCCTGTCATATTCCCAGATGAGTATTGCTCAAAATAAAAAAGCCTTCCATGATTATTTTATCGAGGAAAAATTCGAAGCAGGCATTGTTCTGGAAGGTTGGGAAGTCAAAGCGATTCGTGCGGGACGAGTACAATTAAAAGAAGCCTATGTTATCATTCGCAATAGTGAATTATATCTTATTGGTAGTCACATAAGTCCTTTACCCACAGCCTCGACCCATATCAATCCTGATCCATTACGTACACGCAAACTGCTACTACATGCAGAAGAGATAAAAAGGCTTATTGGTAAAGTTGAGCGCGCTGGATATACCCTTGTGCCTCTCGATATGCATTATAAAGCAGGAAGAATTAAACTTGAAATAGGTCTTGCTAAAGGTAAAAAGCAATACGATAAACGGGAAACAGAAAAACGTAAAGAATGGGAGCGTGACAAACAGCGTTTGCTACGTGCTCGCTAATGAGTTGCTTTATCCCAGTGTCCACTGAATTCAATTTATTTTTGATTTGATCATTTATGCAAAAACCCATCGCAGTCTGGTTATTTATTTGTTGCGCCCTTGTATTTGCCATGGTAGTTGTTGGAGGTGTGACACGCCTCACCGGTTCTGGTTTGTCCATTGTTGAGTGGCAACCACTTATTGGAACGATTCCACCGCTTAGCCAGGAAGACTGGGAGGTACTGCTGGAGAAATATCGTCAAATCCCGCAGTACGAAGAGGTTAATAAGGGAATGACCTTGGATGAATTCAAGGGAATTTTCTGGTGGGAGTATTTTCATCGATTATTGGGGCGTGCCATTGGAATAGTGTATTTTGTTCCTTTTATTTACTTTGTTATTCGTAAACAAGTTAATCGCCCGCTCGGCTTTAAATTGCTGGGTATTTTCATACTAGGTGGCCTGCAAGGCCTGATGGGCTGGTATATGGTAATGAGCGGTTTAGTCGACAATATTTATGTCAGTCAATATCGCTTAACGGCCCACTTGGGGCTTGCCTTCGTTATTTATGCAGCCATGTTTTGGGTGGCAACAGGATTATTGTCAGCTGAGAATAGCCTTCAACGAGACAGAGCAACCTTACAAGGTTTGCGTCGATTTTCCTTATCGATTACAACGCTCATTTTTATTATGATATTGTCTGGTGGTCTCGTTGCCGGAATTCATGCTGGTAGGGCGTACAATACCTTCCCGTTGATGGGTGGCTACTTGATTCCAACAGACTTATTCATACTCGAGCCATGGTATCGTAATTTCTTTGAGAACATGGCAACGGTCCAGTTTGATCACCGAATGATCGCCTGGCTATTGGCATTTCTTATACCTCTTTTCTGGTTCAAGACAAGAAAATACTCGCTTTCCAGTTCTGAACGATTGGCATGTCATCTTCTTTTAATGATGCTGGCAGTACAAATCAGTCTGGGAATCGCTACTTTGTTGTTGGTCGTACCCGTACCACTTGCTGCGGCCCATCAGGCAGGCGCCATGTTATTGTTCACTGCTGCACTCTGGGTTAATCATAAATTGTCTTAAACCATCCATCTGATCTAGGTGATTTGATCTCGGCAAGCAAGATATAGGGGACGCATAGCAAAGAAGAATTTGACAATGGAGAAATCGGTATGGAGCAGTCGTGGCTATTTTTTTGATTCTAAATATAATTTTTGGTGATCGATACTGCAGAAACATTCTTTCCCTGCAACAATACCCTCACTTCTCGGAATATGTAGGCCGCAATGTGCACAACAAACCATATCTTCGATTTTATTATTTGATTTTATGGTTTGCTTGGTCGTTCGCTGGAGATTTTTAATGCCCCAGTAAATTAATAGCGCAATAATAACCAGTATTATCCATTTACCTATCACAATTTGCCTATGCTTATAAGGATATATTCAAACTAAATAAATTGAGACTGAATGTAGATAAAGTTGAATGATATAAAAAATATATAGAAATTTGATTTTTCTGAGAAGAAATAATAAAGGGAAATTACCAGATTAGATTAAGAATCAATTTGACAATTTAAGAACCACCTCGATAGCAATCTGTATGCATAAGTTTCAAGATTTAAGTCTTGTATCTATCGTAGTTTTCCATTCCTTTATATCCAATATCATGCCTCATCTGACATCCTTCAAAATGAATTTTGCTTGCAATATCGTAAGCGCGGTGATGAGCTAGTTTGATATTTTCACCTAATGCTGTTACACACAATACGCGTCCTCCAGCCGTTAAGATCTCATTCTTATCCTGGCCACCTAGCACGGTTCCTGAATGAAATATATGAAATTCATCTGGAGATGCTTGATTGGTCATTATTTCAGTTATACCAGTGATGACATCATTTTTTCGTGGTACGCCTGGATAACCTTCAGCAGCCATGACAAC
The DNA here is from genome assembly GCA_964554625.1 of uncultured Nitrosomonas sp. GTDB lineage: Bacteria > Pseudomonadota > Gammaproteobacteria > Burkholderiales > Nitrosomonadaceae > Nitrosomonas. Next base: position 9,796 of record CAZKPL010000025.1, read on the forward strand.
ACCCAATGCTGCACGCCGGTCCCATTCAATTTCTACTTTGTCCAGTGTTTGATTAACTGCGTGCTCAAGTAGTATAGCGAGATCAGTTTTTAGTCTCAGCATGATAGGTTGTGTTTCTGGATCACCCATGCGACAGTTAAATTCCAGCACTTTAACTTCTCCCTGTGAAGTAATCATTAATCCGGCATAAAGAAATCCGGTATAGAGTTCGCCATCACGCGCCATACCTTGGATGGTCGGAGTAATAATTTCACGCATAATCTTGGCATGGAGGGTGGGTGAGATTATTTGAGCAGGTGAATAAGCACCCATACCACCTGTATTTGGTCCTTGATCATTATCTAGTAAACGTTTGTGATCCTGACTGGTAGCAAGTGGCAATACATTCTGGCCATCAGATATCACAATGAAACTAGCTTCTTCTCCTTCAAGATAATCTTCAATCAGAATTTGAGCGCCTGCTTCTCCCAATTTATTTTCTACCAGCATCGTATCTACTGCTTCATGGGCTTCTGCACGGCTCATTGCAATAACAACACCCTTTCCTGCTGCCAGGCCATTAGCTTTGATTATAATTGGAGTCTCTTTCTGTTCAATATAGTGATGAGCTTCAGATGGGTTGTCAAAACTTGCATACGCAGCAGTTGGAATACCGTGGCGCTGCATGAATGCTTTAGAAAAGATCTTTGATGCCTCCAGTTGTGCAGCTTTTTTAGTGGGGCCAAAGATCTTAAGACCTGCGGTGCGGAAGATATCGACAATGCCGCTGGCTAAAGGGGATTCTGGACCCACAATAGTTAGCGCAATATTTTCTTTCTGGGCAAAAACCACAAGATCTGATAATGCAGTGAAAGGAATATTCTCTAATCCTGGCTCGAGCGCGGTGCCTGCATTGCCTGGTGCAACATAAACTTTGCGAACCCGTGGGGATTGATTTAATTTCCAAGCCAAGGCATGTTCTCTGCCGCCACTTCCGATCACGAGTAATTTCATATTTAATTTCTAGGGAATAGCATTCGATTAATATTTAATAAAATCAGACAGAGAAATATCGGTAATTTGAGGAGCAATTTTTTGTAAATCTTCATTAGTGCCTGAAATGTCGTACTCCTGTATAGATCATCACGATACCGTGCTCATCAGCTGCCTTAATTACTTCTTCATCTCGAATACTGCCTCCCGGTTGGATAACGACCCTGGCGCCTGCCTGAACGACAACATCCAATCCATCTCGGAAAGGAAAGAAAGCATCTGAGGCAACAATAGAACCCATTAAATCTAGTCCTGCATGATTAGCTTTAATTGAAGCAATGCGTGCGCTATCAATTCGACTCATTTGACCGGCGCCAATGCCCAGCGTCTGGCCTTGAGCACAAAATACGATGGCATTCGATTTGACAAATTTTGCGACACGCCAGGCAAATAGGCAGTCTTGAATCTGCTGTGAAGTGGGCTGAGCCTGGGTAACTACTTTCAGCTGATTTTCCGTGATATTAAGGCTATCTGGTGTCTGTACCAATATTCCCCCACCTACCCGTTTTAACTCATAACGATTGGATTGCATTTTGAGTGGAGCTGTCAGTATACGAATATTAGCTTTTTGATTCAGTATCTTGCTGGCCTCAAGTGAAATTTCAGGAGCAATGATGACCTCGACAAATTGTTTCAGAATTGTCTCGGCCAGTTCAGCATCAACAGAGCGGTTAAAGGCAATAATACCGCCAAATGCAGAGGTTGGATCAGTTGCAAAGGCCAGTTTATATGCGGCAAGTGGTGTATCAGCAATAGCAACCCCACAGGGGTTAGCATGTTTGACAATGACGCAAGCAGGGCTGTCAAAGGTTTTTACACATTCCCAGGCTGCATCCGTATCCGCGATATTGTTATAAGATAATTCCTTGCCTTGTAACTGGGTATAGTTTGCAAGACTTCCAGGAAGATCGATTGCATCACGATAAAAAGCGGCTTCCTGGTGTGGGTTTTCACCATAGCGCAAAGATTGAATGATATTGAAATTAAGATTGAGGCAATTTGGAAATGATCGATGTTGATTGCTGGAATCAATCGATGTCAGGTAGTTACTGATAGCGCTATCATAACGAGCAGTATGTGAAAAAGCCTTTTGTGCAAACTGAAAACGATGTGCTAACTCTACTGTGCCATTACCTGATTCCATTTCAGCCAATAAGGCCGGATAATCATCGGGATCAGTGATGACTGTCACATGCTGGTAGTTTTTTGCAGCCGCCCGAATTAAGGTGGGTCCACCGATATCAATATTTTCAATTGCCTGCTCAAGAGTACAGTCAGCCCGTGCGATAGTTTCGGCAAATGGGTATAAGTTGACAATTACTAACTCAATCGGTGATATGCCAGCTTTTTGTATAGCTTGCTGATGTTCAGGCAGATCCATTCTGGATAAAATACCTGCGTGAATTTTGGGGTGGAGTGTTTTTACTCGGCCATCAAGCATCTCAGGAAAATTTGTATATTCACTGACTTCTGTCACCGCCACGCCTGCTTCTTGCAATAATTTTGCGGTTCCCCCTGAAGAAATAATATTAACTCCAAATTCGTGTAACTTTTTAGCCAGTTCAATAATGCCTGTTTTATTTGAGACGCTGATTAATGCTTGTTTTATTGTCATTTCACAAAATCTATTTGATCCGTTGTTTAGCTAATCTATTGCGAAGCGTATTTCGATTAATGCCAAGGAGTTCTGCTGCCTTGGTTTGATTTCCTCCAGCATATTCCATAGCTAGCTCGAATAATGGCCTTTCGACGCTACGGATGACCATTTCGTAGATTGAACAGGGCCTCTCGCCATCCAAATCCTTGAGATAGGCCTCAATCGATTTACGTAAACAGCTGGCAATTTCATTATCATTAAAGGTATTCATATAGCCATTACTACCTCATCTTCAGTATAGGTGAGTCTTTGTCCATAATCAGCAAGCTGATAGAAAAAAGTGTTAGTTGCTGCCAATTGCTCTTCAGTAGTTTGTAACTGATTCATAGTATGACGAAATGTAGCGGAACCGATAAGCCCTTTGGTATACCAGGAAATATGCTTGCGCGCGATGCGCACACCAGAATATTCTCCATAAAAACTGTAAAGCGCATGCAAATGATCAATCAGTACATGATGAATCTCGGTAACTTCTGGTGGCGGCAGGTATTTACCTGTTCTGAAATAATAATCGATTTCTCGAAAAATCCACGGTCTTCCTTGCGCAGCACGCCCGATCATGACAGCATCTGCATGAGTATATTCAATGACCTGTTTCGCTTTCTCCGGTGTGGTAATGTCACCATTGGCAATGACCGGTATCTTGGTAGAAGCTTTAACTTCTGCAATGGTGTCATACTCGGCATCGCCGCGATAGGCACAAGCTCGGGTTCGGCCATGAATAGCAAGCGCCTGTATTCCAGCATTTTCAGCTATACGTGCCACAGTCACGGCATTTTTATGCTGCGTATCCCAGCCCGTACGGATTTTTAAGGTTACTGGAATATCTACGGCATGCGTAATGGCATGAAGAATTTTTCCAACCAGCGTTTCATTTTTCAATAATGCAGAGCCTGCCATGACATTACAGATTTTCTTAGCAGGGCAGCCCATATTGATATCGATAATTTGTGCGCCTTGATCGGCATTATAACGCGCTGCATCAGCCATCATTTGGGGATCAGCACCGGCAATCTGTACGGAAATAGGGGCGACCTCTCCTTCATGACTTGCGCGTCGACGTGTTTTTTCTGATCCCCATAATAGCGAATTGCTGGATACCATTTCCGAGACTGCCATGCCAGCGCCCATACGCTTGCAAAGTTGTCGGAAAGGGCGATCTGTCACGCCAGCCATTGGTGCGACTATCAGCTTGTTCTTGAGAGTATAGGAGCCAATTTGCATGATATGAGTCAAATTCGATACTGGAGTGATGAAAAATTAATAGTAGATCAAGTAATTTTCTTAAAGAAAACAATTGAAAAACAGTGTGCCATATTATCCGACAAATTACCCTCTGACGCCAAATATCATGCGGCGTGCCACGAAGCGTTTAACCGAGGGCAAACAATCTAATATGCTTAGCCCGAGGCCACTGAAAGTCTGTAACAGGGGAAGATCGCCAGTAAATATTTTTGCTAAAGAATGGGTAAATATTTTCCCTGCATTTCTATCTATCTGACGTTTGCTTTCATAAGCTTTTAGCATTTCAGAGGTGCCTATTTGAGTGGATAATAATGATAAATTATCAATATCATTGAATAATTCCCAAGAATCACGCAATCCCAGATTAAACCCCTGACCAGCAACTGGATGGAGTGTTTGTGCGGCATTACCTACGAGCACCGTTCGAGTAGCCGTAGTAGGCGAAGCATATTTGAGCACAAGAGGAAATCCTGAGCGTCCCCCAGAACTGACGAACTTTCCAGGCCGATCACCAAAGTGATGTTGCAGATGTGAAAGAAAGGTTGAGTCATCAAGACTAAGAATTTCTTTAGCGGATAAGGAAGGAGCAGTCCATACCAGAGCATAACCGTTCCCTGATGGTAATAATGCTACTGGGCCATCAGAGGTAAAACGCTCATACGCTACCCCAGTTTGAGGTATAGATGTTTCCACATTGGCAACAATCGCCCATTGCTGATATTCATGTATATGGTAACGGATACTTTCAATTTGTGTGGCAAGCTGACCTCCATCGGCCAGTACAAGCAGTTTTGCGGTAGCTTTCTTATTTTTTCCCGCTTGTTGATATTCAATTTGGGCTTGCTGAGCGCCTGCTGCTAGTCTTGAGACCGTTGCGCCAGTTTGATAATTAGCACCATGATCTAGCAGCAACTGATGCATTGATCGATATAAATCATGGTAATTCACCACATATCCTAATGTCGGTATGCCTGCTTCTTCTGAAGTTAATACGGTACGACCAAAATGGCCGCGATTAGAGATATGGATTGTTTTGATGAAAGTTATCTGCTGCAATGTTCTCCATATGCCTAATTTCTGCAAAATCAAATGACTTCCATACGAAAGTGCCAGTGGGCGAGGATCTTTAACTTGTTCAGGTAGTCCCTGGGCTTCCAAGAGCAAAGTTGAGACCTTTCTTTCATTCAGGCAAATGGCTAGCGCCATGCCAACCGGTCCACCCCCTACAATGATAACGTCAAAGTGATCAGCAGCCATGGGTATAACAAATTATGTGGTATGCAGTACGTGTTGTGTCTCGGAGTAGCGCAAGCAAATACTATTTAGCGCCCTTACTTGTAATTTAACATTTAAATGTTATCTATTTGAAGATAACGAGGATAGCATAGGTTATGAGGAGAGAGAAATAACATGTATCGATCGATTGAAAACATGAAGCACTGGCCATGATGGACCAATGAGGCTAACCATTATTTAAACTTAGAAAACAAATAGATTTCCAGGGTCAGCAAAATTATTTACTTTCTTGAATACTTTTCAGGCCGGCTTCTGCGCAAACCTCATCAAAATGTGCGCCTGGCGCACCACCCACGCCGATTCCCCCTGCCACCTCACCATTGATAATGATAGGTAAGCCACCTCCTAGTAAAAGAATATTGTCGGCCATATGGTGCAAGCCTTGTAATTCAGGATTTTTGGCAGCAAGCTGCGCCATTTTCATGGTGGGCAATTTCAGGCTCGCAGATGTATAAGCTTTGCGAAAACTGCTTTCGATGGTATGCGCACCAGCACCATCCATTCTTGCTTGGGCCTGTACCACACCGCTTTTATCCACAATCGCAATGGAAACCTGAAAACCATCACGCTCACATTGTTGCATTGCTGCGGCTACCATCTTATTTGCCAATGAGAGGGGCAGCAATAAAGGTTTGGGTACTTGACCTGCATGAGCTGTTAAAGAAAATATACTGGACAGCAATAAAATGAGTAATGAAGAAAAACTTATTCCATACATTATGTTCTCCTAGTAAGCGTTTTTTATTTAATCATGAATATCCTAAAGCTTAAGTTCATAAACTGTAAAAATTTATATATTAATAAAGTATTGCCAGATAAATATCGGAGGCATTGTACCATTGGGTATATTCAAAATTTATGCGATGAGTAAAGTAAAATAACTTTACTTCGAAAGTGCTTGCGTGCATTGATACATTGCGTTGATTTAGTTTCTAAATTATTTTTATTTATTTTGCATTCTATTTTTCTCAGGAGATGCTTATGCAAAAATTGCTGGTTTACCTGATATTGCTTTATACACTAGCTTTAAGTGGCTGCGGATACAATACTTTGCAATTCACGGATGAGCAGATTAAGGCAAGTTGGTCTGAGGTGGTCAATCAATACCAACGCCGAGCAGATCTCATCCCCAATCTGGTCAATACGGTTAAAGGCTTTGCTGTCCAGGAAAAAGAGGTATTGCTGGGTGTGACCAACGCTCGTTCGAAAGTGAGTGGTATCCAGGCGACACCAGAACTCATCAATGATCCGGAAGCTTTTGCTAAATTTCAGGGTGCTCAGGGAGAATTATCAAGTGCGCTTGCACGTTTACTGATAGTGGTAGAGAACTACCCACAGCTTAAATCGGATGCCAATTTCCGTGACTTGCAAGCCCAATTGGAAGGTACAGAGAATCGCATTGCCGTTGCCCGTAATCGCTATATCAAAGCGGTTCAGGAATATAACGTTACCGTACGTTCATTTCCGAGCAATCTTACAGCAAGGCTATTTGATTTCCAGGTAAAACCTAATTTTACGGTTGAGAACGAAAAACAAATCTCTATTGCACCGAAGGTTGATTTTGATGCACCTGTGCCAGCTAGATAATAAGTACAACTTTATATTCGCGCTGAATAGCAGCATGTTTGCCAGAATTATTGAAACCTGTGTCAAACCGCTGATGGTGGTCGTATTGTGCATTTTTGCCACGCTTTCTTTGGCTGAAGTAGCGATTCCACCACTTAAAACTCGCGTAACCGATTTAACCCACACGCTTTCGAAGAGCGAAGCTGCTCAACTGGAACAAAAATTAGCTGACTTTGAAACCAAGAAAGGGAGCCAAGTAGCCATATTGATCGTGCCAACGACACAACCTGAAACCATTGAACAATACTCAATACGCGTAGCTGAGGCGTGGAAGCTTGGGCGCAAAGGGGTCGATGATGGCGTCCTTCTTCTGGTTGCCAAGAATGACAGAGCGTTGCGCATCGAAGTAGGCTATGGACTGGAAGGCGCATTACCTGATGCGATCGCAAAGCGGATTATCGATGAATTAATCATTCCAGCGTTTCGTCAAGGAGATTTTACTGCTGGACTGCAGACGGGTATTGAACATATTTTAAAAGTCATCGAAGGTGAACCGCTACCTCCATCTTTTTCCAGGCGTGACACAGGCGCAGCAAGCGGATTGGGCATCATTCTGGATAACATTATTCCCATTTTGCTTGTGTTTCTCGTACTTGGAAAAATATTGCAGGCTATGTTTGGGCGCATGGTGGGCGCTACCGTCACGGGAACCATCGCTGGCTCAATCGTCTGGCTGATTTTTTCCTCTCTGGCAATCGCTATTTTTATTGCGATTATAATTTTTGTTATGAGCTTATTTGAGAATACAGGTAGGGGAATTTACCGAGGGGGGCGCAGTAGCTGGCCAGGTAGCGGCAGTTTTGGAGGAGGAGGGTTCCGTGGGGGAGGGGGCGGTTTTGGTGGTGGGGGTGCTTCGGGGAGATGGTAATGAGTCTTATGCGTATAATCCGGCATCTTTTTATCGGCCAAATAGCAGTAAAGCGCGCACTTCCCCCTGCTTCGCTGGCAAGAATTGAGCAGGCTATCAAGCAATCTGAGATGAATCATGATGGTGAGATTTTGTTTGCGGTAGAAGCCTCACTGAATTTGGCCTCTCTGCTGAAAAGACAATCTGCGCGGGAGCGGGCGATAGATATCTTTTCATTGCTACGAGTATGGGATACGCACCATAACAATGGAGTGCTGGTTTATTTGCTGCTTGCGGATCATGATGTGGAGATTGTAGCCGATCGCGGAATATACGCTAAAGTGGGCCATGTAGAATGGGAAAGGATTTGCCATGAGATGGAAGCAGCTTTTCGCAAGAGGCAATTTGAAAAAGGTGTGTTGACTGCAATTGGCGCAATTGATGATCAATTGAAAAAACATTTTCCCGCCGAGTTGAAGGGAAGAGAAAATGAGCTTCCAGACAGGCCAGTGGTTTTGTAGTTCCTGGCGATTCGGTAAGATTAATCGGTTGCATTTATGGATGCTCAGCTACAGGATTCTCCTGCATCCTATCAACAATGCTAGAAATTCTTACATGCAACCAGGAAAGCAGGGTTAGCTACAAAGCAGCATGTCTGTTATTCCATTCCCTTTATAATATTCAGTTTAGGAAGCGCTGATCATCTTGCTCGGCTAATTATTTAGCGCTTCCCCCACGAAGTTTGCAGCATACAACTTTTTTAACAATCTAATTTATTTTAAAGGTGAACTGGTGAGCATGATTTGGTTCAAGGATTACACACTCGATTATCTGGAAGGGCTGCGCAATGCCAATATGGGCGTGCATATCGGGATACATTTTGTTGAAATGGGTCCGGATTTTCTGAAAGCAAGGATGCCGGTCGATAACCGGACGACGCAACCTTTCGGGATTTTGCACGGCGGCGCGAGTTGCGTATTGTCGGAAACATTGGGTAGCGTCTCGGCTTGGATGACGATCGATCCGGAAAAGTATCGTGCTGTCGGGCTCGAAATCAACGCCAACCATATTCGCGCCGTCACGCAAGGCAATGTCATCGGGATGTGCACACCATTGCACATTGGCCGCCGCACTCAGGTCTGGCAAACGGACATTACCGAAGAAGCCACTGGCAAGCGTGTAGCGATTTCTAGATTGACGGTGGCCGTCATCGAACAGGGAACACTGAGTAATCAGAAAGAAACAGTGATCGTGAGTAAGTAGTTGGTAAGCTTTGTTTTCTTCAATGCTGCGGGTGTGCTGTTGGTTTTTATCCTTGTTTTGTTATTTCGTTTTTCATGAAGCCATCTTTTGCTGGAGTTGATCTGGATCGGCGTCTAGCCAATCTGCCCAAGCCAACCTATCCGGAAGAGTTACCTGTCGTTGGCAAGCGCGAAGAGATTGCGCGCGCCATTCAGGCAAATCAGGTGGTAATCGTTTGTGGCGAAACGGGTTCAGGAAAAACGACGCAACTTCCCAAGATCTGCCTAGAGCTGGGGCGTGGGGTAGCAGGATTCATCGGACACACTCAACCACGCCGTATCGCCGCTCGCACCGTGGCGGTACGAATCGCAGCTGAGCTCAATAGCCCCTTGGGTCACGCGGTGGGCTATAAAGTCCGTTTCTCCGACAGCGTGAGTAGGGATACTTATATCAAGCTCATGACGGATGGAATTTTGTTAGCAGAAACGCAGGGTGATCCACTGCTGCGCGCCTATGACACAATTATCATCGACGAAGCGCATGAGCGCAGCCTCAATATCGATTTCCTGTTGGGTTATCTTAAGCAGTTGCTGCCCAAGCGGCCTGACCTGAAGTTGATCGTAACTTCTGCCACCATTGATGCAGAGCGTTTTTCTGCGCATTTCAACGCTGCGCCGGTGATCGAAGTATCCGGCAGGCTATATCCGGTAGAAGTGCGCTATCGTCCCCTAACTTGCGATGATGATGAGGAAGCGCTGGATCTGCAGCGGGCCATCGTGGATGCGGTGGACGAGCTGATGCGCGTGGGAATAGGCGATACCTTGATTTTTCTGCCAGGTGAACGCGAAATTAGGGAGACGGCCGAATCCTTGCGTAAGCATGCCTTTAGTCAGCCAGGTGGTGGGGCAGGAGTGGAAATTCTGCCATTGTTCGCGCGCTTATCGTTTGCCGAGCAGGAGCGCGTGTTCAAGCCAGGCAATACGCGGCGCATCGTGCTGGCGACCAATGTGGCGGAAACTTCACTGACCGTGCCGGGTATCCGCTATGTGATTGATACCGGCTTAGCGCGCATCAATCGATATAGCTACCGCAACAAGGTCGAGCAACTCTTGATCGAGAAAATCTCCCGGGCTTCGGCCAATCAGCGTGCAGGGCGCTGCGGCCGGGTGATGAGCGGCATCTGCATCCGGCTGTATGGGGAGGATGATTATCTGGCGCGCCCGGAATTTACTGATCCGGAAATTCTGCGTTCCTCGCTGGCTGCCGTGATTCTGCGCATGAAATCACTTAAGATCGGTGATGTAGAGAATTTTCCCTTTATCCAGCCGCCGTTGCCGCGCATGATCGCCGATGGCTATCAGTTGCTGGCAGAGCTGGGTGCGGTAGATGACAACAACGCGTTGACTGCAATTGGCTGGCGGCTCGCCAAGTTCCCGATCGACCCAAAAATCGCCCGCATAATTATGGCAGCAAAACAGGAGAACTGCTTGAGCGAGCTGCTCATCATCGCTTCTGCCCTAAGCCTGCAAGACCCGCGGGACCGGCCTTTCGAGCGGCAGGAAGCCGCCGACCGTGCGCATGAGCCTTTCCGCGATGAGCGCTCGGATTTTCTGGGTTTTCTTAAATTGTGGAGCTTCTTTGATGAACTGCTTAAGCATAAGAAATCCAATAAAAAACTCATCGCCCAGTGCCAGGAGCATTTCATTTCCCATCGCCGCATGCGCGAATGGCGCGAAATCCATGGACAGTTGCATACGCTGGTGATGGAGTTGGGGCTCAGGCCGAACCAAGTGCCGGCGAGTTATGACGAAATTCACCGCGCCTTGCTGGCTGGTTTGCTCGGTAACATCGGCTTCAAATCTGAAAGTGAAGGCGAATATCTCGGTGCGCGCGGCATCAAGTTCTCGATTTTTCCGGGCTCAACGCTGAAAAAAACCAGACCTAAATGGATCGTCTCAGCGGAGCTGACCGAAACTGCCAAACTTTATGCACGCTGTGTGGCTACCATCGATCCCTCCTGGTTAGAACAAGTCGCTGGCAAGCTCTGTAAAAAACATTATTTTGATCCCCATTGGGAAAAGCAGCCTGCTCAGGTGGCGGGTTATGAACGTGTCACGCTCTATGGCCTGACCATTGTACCCAAGCGACGTGTGGCGTATGGCAGAATCAACCCTAAAGAAGCGCGCGAAATCTTTATCCGCAATGCCCTGGTAGCAGGCGAGTACGTAACCAAGGCGCCGTTCTTTGAACATAATCGCCGGTTGATCGCTGAAATTGAAGAACTTGAACACAAAGCGCGCCGACAGGATGTGCTAATCGATGAGCAGGAGATTTTCGCATTTTACGATGCCATTATTCCCGCGGATATTTATGGCGGAGCAGCTTTTGAGAAATGGCGCAAACAGGCCGAGCAAACCAATCCACAACTGCTACATCTCACACGTGATTACCTGATGCGTCATGCAGCAGGCAGCATCACTGAAGTGCAATTTCCTGAAACTATCAGCATCGATGAGCATGCGTTTCATTTAAGCTATCGTTTTGAACCTGGGCATGTGCTAGACGGAGTGACTATTACCGTGCCGCTGCCTTTTCTGAACAAACTGCATGCTGCACAATTTGATAGTCTGGTGCCGGGATTGGTACGGGAAAAAGTGACCTGGTATCTGAAAGCGCTGCCCAAGCAAATCAGACGCAATCTGGTGCCCGTACCGGACTATGTCACCCGTTTTCTGGAACAACAGGAAACACAAGGTGAAGTTATGCTACTGTCCAAAGCGCTGGCGCGCTTTATCCAGAACCAAATAGGCATCAAGGTTCCGCTGGATAGCTGGGACGACAAATTTTTGCCGCTGCACTTGCAAATGAATTACAAAATAATCGACGATGCCGGGGAGGAACTCGCCATGAGCCGAGATCTGGCGCAATTACAAGCCCAGCTAGGGCAGGCTGCCCAGTTGACGTTTGCCCAGTCAAGCGCAGCTGAGCAAATCGGCGTCGAACGCGACCTGCTCACGCGCTGGGATTTTGGCGATCTACCTAAAGAAATCACTTTTACGCGCGCCGGTAAGCAAATTACTGGTTATCCTGCCTTGATCGATCAGACTGATCATGTCGCCATACGCTTGTTCGATACTCGGGAAGCGGCAGACAGTAGTATGCGTGCAGGCGTGCGGCGATTATTGAGTTTCGAGCTCAAAGATAGGATGAAACAGTTTGAAAAAAATCTGCCGGGGTACAAACAGGCGATAATGCAGTTGAGCACGCTGATTGATCCGGAAACGCTCAAATGGGATATGCTCGATGCCATTAGCGATCGTGCCTTTATCGGCGATGATCCGCTGCCGCGCAGCGAAAGTGAGTTTAACGCCCAGAAACAACGTGCACGGTTGCGTCTGAGCCCCGTAACCGATGCCATTGGCCGGTTTATCCGGGATATTGCGCTGGAGTACCAAACATTTAAACAGCGTCTGGCTGCTACCACTCTCAACAGTCCACGCCTCAAAAATGAACTGAACGATCAGCTCGGTCACCTGATTTATCCGGGTTTTCTGAATGCAACTGCGTGGGAGCGACTGCCACACCTCACGCGCTATTTGAAAGGCATGGTCATGCGTTTCGACAAATACCCCACCAATCCATCGCGCGATGGACAACATGCGGCCAGCATCGCAATTTTGTGGAATCAATACCTGCAACGCCTGGAAAAACACCGCAAGGCGGGAGTCAGCGACCCCAACCTAACAGAATTTCGCTGGCAAATCGAGGAACTGCGTATTTCCCTATTCGCTCAGGAACTGAAAACACCTTATCCGGTATCGGTCAAACGGTTGCAAAAATTCTGGGAAACGGTCCGTGAGTAACATGTTAGCAACAAATAGAATCGTCCGGTTTTGTAGCAAATAAATTAAGGTGATCCCCCGGCATAGCTGGGGGATCACCTTAATTTATTCAGCTTGTCAAACTTACCACATGCTTCCCTTACCACATGCTTCCGGTATGTACCAGTAGTAGCAGCTGCCACGATTGGAGTAAACCAAAGCAAACAATCCATGTTTCTCTCGATGACTTCCTGCCGATTAAAGGAGTTCGCTCACGCTTCTTGCGGTGCGTGCCTAGCTTCCTGGCACGTTCAATCAGCCCGGCTTCCTGTAGCCGGCTTTTAACCCATGTATGACTGCGATTATCGCCGTCAGAACGATACCAGGCGTAAAAGTTGCCTGGTATTCCAACCTATGTGGCGATTGCGATAGTGCTCCACTAACTGTATGACTTCATCTACCACTGCTCGCCGGTGTGATACCCGCACAAGACGCTCATCTAATAACGCATCCAAACCACCCTCATCATAGCGTTTCATATAGCGCAGGAATGTGCGATCGCATACCCCAAGCAACAATGCCGCTTCTGATTGCGTAAGGTTCTTTTTTCTGTAATCTTCATACGCTTCTTTAAATCTCATCTGCTACAAGTTCGGACAGCTTATTTGTTCTCTACAAAGAGACTAAATATTATTGCCATTCTAAGTAAATATGCGTAGAATCTTCGCAAACCCTACCATGTTTATGGACTTTCTAAGAATGAGGGTTGTGTCCAAGAGTGAAAAAGTAAATTTTCAAAAGGAGATAGTAAAAATGGAAGAGAATAGAAGAACTGATGAAGCAGGTTTGTTCAAGGTAGTCGCAATTGCCACCATTGGTATCATTATTGCAGGGGCAATCGTATTTATGACCGGAATGGGTGGTAAATACTAATTGATTTATTTCTGTAGATATCATATTTCCTGATTCCCTCCTGGCATATTTGTTAATCAACATAAGTGTCAAGAGTGATGATCTACGTAAGTGTTATGAAGGCTAGAAGTTGATAGCTTTAGGTTATTGCTTCTAGCTGTTTTATATAAGAAAATGATTCCTTAGAACTTGTTCAAAGTCTTTGTAGTCTGCAGGCTGGTGTTGAGTTCCCGTTCACAATTTTTCCACAGCCGCCGGCATCTTTCCAATCATGTACACGGAATGCCATGCAAAACGCTGAGCACACCCTTGAATAACCTGCCCGTTTACTCCCCTGATCTCAATCCTATCGAACACAAATGAGCGCAGACCAAGGTACTGCTAAACAACATAACTAAACCGTCGATACGCTCTTCAAATCCTATGTATTCCGACTCATTCTTAACTAGTTGGAATATACAGCTTGACTGAAACTAAAAAATCTCTGGAAAAACCGGGCCGACTCAGGTAGAGCCAGACGGTTACATAATTCCAGAGAGTTTAATCAGGCATGACTTAATTTTTGCCGTGCGAAGACTCCAGAAAATATAGTAAGCTAACAGTAACATATTGGAATTATTATCATAAAACAAAATTCTGTTTTGTTAGTAATTGATTATTGTTATAATAGGCACAATTTGGGTGGGCTTATTT
>CAZKPL010000025.1:24266-29436 GCA_964554625.1 uncultured Nitrosomonas sp.
ATTTGGGTGGGCTTATTTAGCCCATTTTTTATTTGTGGCTAAGCTATGGCGTTGTATGAATTACTGGATTCGATCTTAACGGAAATGGGTTACGAGCTGATAGAGGTAGAACAATCAGCTCCTGGTAAATTATTAAGAATATTTGTGGATAAAAGAGATAGTGGTATTACTATTGATGATTGTGTCGCTATTAGTAACCATCTCAATAGATTATTAACGGTAGAAGGTATAGATTATAGCCGACTCGAGATATCTTCTCCGGGCCTGGATAGGCCTTTGAAAAAAGAAAGTGATTTTATTCGTTTTGCGGGAAAATTAATAAAAATCAAGTTACGTATAGCACTGCAAGGTCAAAAGAACTTTATTGGAACCATACTAAAAATTAATGATGGAATGTTAGAGTTAGAGGTGGAGGGGAGAGTCCTGCATATTAAGTTAGATAATCTAGAAAAAGCTCGGTTGGTTCCAGAAATATAACTATAGGTGCATAAAAAATTGGCTGGAGGAATATGAGTCGCGAGATTTTGCTATTAGTAGATGCCTTGGCACATGAAAAAAATGTTGATAAAGCGATCGTTTTTACTGCCTTGGAAATGGCGCTTGCGTCTGCTACAAAAAAACATTTTCATGAAGATATTGATGTGCAAGTTGTAATTGAGCGGGAGACTGGGAATTATCGATGTTTTCGTAACAGGTTAGTTGTTGCTGATGATGCTGTGGAGAATCCAGCGCGGCAAATTTCTTTGAGTGAGGCGTTACAGTACGATGCTGATATCAAATTAGGCGAACACATAGAAGAGCCTCTGGAGGTAATAGAGTTTGATCGTATTGGCGCCCAAGCAGCCAAGCAAATAATCTTTCAAAGAATCCGTGATGCAGAACGTGAACAGAATTTGAATGATTTCCTTGAACGTAAAGAATATTTGGTTACCGGTACTATAAAACGCATAGAGCGCGGCAATGCCATTGTAGAAGCGGGTAGGATTGAGGCAATCCTACCTCGTGATCAGATGATCCCGAAAGAAAATCTGAGGATTGGAGATCGGGTTCGTGCTTATTTACTCAAAGTTGATCGCTCAATAAGAGGGCCTCAATTAGTATTTTCACGTACTTCTCCAGAATTCTTGATCAAATTGTTTCAATTAGAAGTGCCTGAAATTGAAGAGGGGTTACTCGAAATCAAAATGGCCGCAAGAGATCCAGGTTCGCGCGCTAAAATAGCCGTTAAATCAACTGATCAACGTATTGATCCAATCGGTACTTGTGTAGGCATGCGTGGTTCTAGAGTGCAGGCTGTTATAAGTGAACTGGCGGGAGAGCGGATTGATATTATATTGTGGTCGGAAGATCCTGCTACTTTTGTCGTTAATGCACTGGCACCAGCTGAGATCAGTAGTATCATGGTCGATGAAGATAAACATAGTATGGATATTGTTGTCAATGAAGAAAATCTCGCGCAAGCAATTGGTCGTGGCGGACAGAATGTTCGACTTGCTTCAGAATTGACTGGCTGGGATCTTAATATCATGACAGTAGAGGAGTCGCAGAAAAAGAACGAAGAAGAAACCTCTATGATTTGTAAGATCTTCATGGAAAAACTCGATGTGGATGAAGATGTGGCCAGTATTTTGGTAGAGGAGGGCTTCTCTACTCTAGAAGAGATCGCTTACGTGCCACTCAATGAAATGCTTGAAATAGAAGCGCTTGATGAAGAGACAATCAATGAATTACGTAATCGAGCACGTAACGTTCTTCTAACTGATGCGATTGCTACTGAGGAAAAGTTTGAACATACATCAGAAGGACTACTTTCTCTGGAAGGTATGGATACTGAGCTAGTTCATGAGTTAGCGGCTAATGGTATTAAAACACAAGAAGATCTTGCTGACCTAGCTGCAGATGATTTAGTTGAAATGACAGGTATTGATATTGAACGTGCTAATAAGCTTATTATAAAAGCACGAGAGCCATGGTTTATTTAAAATATGTCTATCATTTTGCTCTGAACTTGAAATTTTAATTATCAACACCAATAGCATAAAAATAAGAGCCAAAATTAATGCTCTTGTTTTCTGGAATAAATTTAAGGTAAACAAAGGGTTGCTGATGACTCAAATGACTGTAGAAAAATTTGCCAATGAGCTGGATATGTTGCCGGAAGCATTACTTGAGCAGCTTCTGGCTGCAGGCGTCAAGAAGCAGTCGATAGGGGATATTTTGACAGAAATAGATAAAGCACAGCTGCTTGATTATCTTCGTAAAACACATGGATCGATTGAATCAAACAAGAAGATTACATTGACTCGTCGACAAACTACTGAAATACGGCAATCGGATGGAGCTGGAAAAGCTCGAACTATTGAAGTCAAAGTCCGAAAAAAGCGTGTGCTCACTAAGCCTTCTGAGCAAGTTGCTGAAAGAGATGCAATGCTAGAAGCAACCACAACAACACCAGCTCCTGTTATCTTATCAACACCAACTCGGAAACCAATAATTGATGCTGCACAGCAAGCATTACGTGAACAGGAAGCATTAAAACAGGCTGAGTTAATTGCTCGCCAAGCAGCAGAACTCAAAGAGAAACAGGAGAAAAGAAAAAATATAATTGTTGAAGAAAAGAAAGAATTAAAAGAAGAGAAAATAATCCCCAAAAAAGAAGAGCCTATCCCATCTACTCCTGAAGAAATTCCAGCACAACAGATTACAGTATCTCAACCAAAACAAGCATCAGCTGAAAGTGTTCTCCGCAAGCCCGTCGTTAAATCAGAAGATAAAACTGAAAAGAAAAAGAAACAAACTAAACAGGAAGATGTATGGAAGGATGAGGTCGCTAAAAAGCGTGAAGCTAAAATACGCGGTGATTTATCAGGGAATCAAGGTTGGCGCGTTCGCAAAGATAAGCAGCATCATGGCAAATCAAATTTAGCCGAGATACAAACGCAGCACGGTTTTTCTGCTCCAACTGAACCAGTTGTGCATGAAGTTCTTGTGCCTGAGACTATCTCTGTTGCTGCACTCGCGCAGAAAATGTCGGTAAAAGCTGCAGAGGTTATCAAAGTGCTGATGAAAATGGGTAGTATGGTGACGATCAATCAAATGCTAGATCAAGATACTGCCATGATAGTAGTTGAAGAAATGGGTCATATTGCAAAATATGCGGCGCTCGATAGCCCTGAATCTTTTCTTGAAGAAATTAAAACACCAGTTTCAGAGCTGGAGATGCAGCATCGTGCGCCAGTAGTGACTGTTATGGGACATGTTGATCATGGAAAGACATCTCTGTTGGATTATATTCGTAGAACACGTGTCGCAGGCGGCGAAGCTGGGGGAATTACACAGCACATTGGTGCTTATCATGTTGAAACTGCGCATGGAATGATTACTTTTCTTGATACACCGGGTCATGAAGCATTCACTGCCATGCGTGCGCGTGGTGCAAAAATTACTGATCTTGTTGTTCTGGTTGTGGCAGCTGATGATGGCGTAATGCCTCAAACCATAGAAGCCATTCATCATGCCAAGGCAGCAAATATCCCAATTGTGGTAGCTGTTAATAAAATGGATAAGCCTGAGGCAAACTTTGAGCGTATTAAACAAGAACTTACAAACCATGGAGTTGTGTCAGAAGATTGGGGAGGAGATACTATATTTGTAGGTGTTTCAGCTAAAACTGGTCAAGGTATTGATGATCTGCTTGAAAGTATTTTATTGCAAGCAGAGGTCCTAGAACTTAAAGCAGTTAAAAATGCGCCTGCTAAAGGAGTAGTAATTGAATCACGCTTAGATAAAGGGCGTGGCCCAGTTGCAACTATATTAGTACAGTCTGGTACTTTAAAACGTGGTGATGTTTTATTAACTGGCGCTGTATTTGGAAGAGTAAGGGCGATGTTAGATGAAAAAGGTAATTCAGTTGAAGAGGCAGGGACATCTATACCAGTAGAAATTCAAGGGTTATCTGAAGTGGCAGTTGCCGGTGAAACGATTATAGCTCTGGATGATGAGCGTAAAGCCCGTGAAATTGCATTGTTTCGTCAAGGTAAATTTCGAGATGTGAAGCTTGATAAACGACAAACTGCAAAGATGGAGGATGTTTTTGGTCAGAAAGAAGATGTGAAAATACTTAGTCTTATTATTAAGGCGGATGTTCAGGGCTCATGCGAAGCGTTGTCATATGCTTTGCAGAAACTTGCTACTGATGAAGTAAAAATCAATATTATTCATAGTGGTGTGGGCGCGATTATTGAATCTGATATTAATCTGGCTCTTGCATCTAAAGCTGTTGTGATTGGCTTTAACACACGTGCTGATGCTGGTGCTCGCAAGTTGATTGCTACAGCAGAGGTTGATGTTCGCTATTACAATATAATTTATGATGCGGTTGATGAAATCAAGAAAGCGCTGTCTGGGATGATGATGCCAGAGCGAAAAGAAAGTATTCTTGGTTTGGTCGATATCCGTGAGATATACCGAATTTCAAAAATAGGCACTGTAGCTGGTTGTTATGTTCTTGATGGTTTGGTGAAGCGTGATTCTCTGGTGCGAGTGCTGCGCGATGGTGTAGTAATACATAGTTGTAGTCTTGATTCCTTGAAGCGGTTCAAAGAAGATGTAAAGGAAGTAAAGGCAGGGTTTGAGTGCGGGCTTTCACTTAAGAACTTTAACGATATTCAAGTTGGTGATCAGCTAGAGGTGTATGAAATTGTTGAGACTGCACGTACGCTATAACGCTAAAAGTAGATGTAATGTCTAAAGATTACTCTCGAACGCAGCGTGTCGCTGATCAAATACAGCGTGAGTTGGCTGATATGATTAGAACTGAAGCCAAAGATCCACGAGTAAGAATGATTACTATCACAGATGTAGAAGTAACACGTGACTATGCTCATGCCAAAATTTTTTATACAATTTTCAACAATAATAAAGAAGATAATATTGCTACTGAGGAAGGTTTAAAACACGCAAGTGGATTTCTTCGTAGTCAGCTATCAAGCAGAATGAAATTAAGAGTAACTCCACAGCTTCATTTTATTTATGATGAATCAGTCGAGCGTGGATTATATCTTTCACGTTTAATTGATAAAGCAATTGGAAAAACTTAACAAACATCTATAAAAAATAACTGTACTTTTAATATACTTTTCTAATTGGCTTGGATTGCAGGAGAGCAGGA
>CAZKPL010000025.1:29536-35417 GCA_964554625.1 uncultured Nitrosomonas sp.
CTAATAAATACGTAAATTAGATAAAGCTATCAATATAAATTATTTATCTTGCACAAGCCTATTTTCAATTTTCAGGAAAATTAAACTTATTAAACGTAATATTAATGGTGTTTTGTTGCTTAACAAACCCTCCGGCTTAACTTCTAATGATTCCCTACAAATTACTAAGCGTTTTTTCGGCGCTACTAAGGCGGGTCATGCTGGCACTCTTGATCCGATGGCTACTGGTTTGCTGCCAATTTGCTTTGGAGAAGCCACAAAATTCTCAGCCATGTTATTGAGTGCGGATAAAACCTATCATGCCACATTGAAACTTGGTTATATCAGCACGACGGGCGATGCAGAAGGAAAGATATCCGCAGCAACACATACGATGTCATGTGGCAATAATTTAAGCACTTTAAGAATAAAGAATATTCTTCAAACTTTTATAGGGCAAGTCAAGCAAATTCCTCCTATGTTTAGCGCTCTGAAATTTAATGGAGAACCTCTATATAAGTATGCTCGGAGAGGCGAGAAAATTGAAAGAAAGCCCCGAGAGATTGTTATTTATAATTTATGTTTAAACTCATGGGTTGGAAACGAAATATCGATTATAGTTCGTTGTGGTGCGGGAACTTATATCCGAACATTAGCTGAAGATATAGGTAAAGCATTAGGTTTTGGTGGCGCATATCTTACAAATTTATGCCGAAGCCAGATTGGTGAGTTTAGCTTGCAACAAGCATATCAACTAGATCAATTTCAAGGTTTTTTTTCTTCTGAGTATGATGCATATTTATATCCTGTAGACAGTTTGCTTTACAATTTTCCTTCCATCGCATTCAATGAAACAGAAACTCTAGCTTTATTACAAGGGCGGCTGATAAATAATAAGAATAAATATGGTTTACCTCTGGGAACTAAAATCAGGTTATATAGCAACAGCGGATTCTTTCTAGGATTGGGAATAATAACAGAAACAGGAGCAATAGCGCCCAAAAGACTAATCTCTCAAAAGATACAATAATTCATATTAGTCAATAACTTGTATTTCTATATGTAAAGTAAAACAAATACTATCAGTCGAAATAAATTTGACGATAATTCATTCATTTTCAGATTATTTTTTCTAAAATAACAAAGTGTCAAAGGTATTTCACTACGTTATAATGTCTAGTTTTAATTAATTGCTAACTATGTTGCAAGGCAACAATCTAGAATGTATGCGTGGTGACCGCATATTATTTAGTGGTATCAATTTTTCTATAAAACCTGGTGAATTGATGCAGGTACGTGGGCCTAATGGTAGTGGCAAGACCAGTTTATTAAGAATGCTATGTGGCTTAGCTGTTCCAAGTTCAGGAGAGATCAGTTGGAATGGCTCCAACATTCGATCTCTAGGCGAAGATTATTATAGCGTTATTACTTATTTAGGACATTTAAGTGGTGTAAAAGATGATTTGACCACCATTGAAAATCTGTGTATCACAAGTGCTCTTGCTGGTGTAAAAATTGACAAAAAGATGGCCTACGAGATCTTACAGGAAATGGGTTTAGAAAAACGTGAGACGTTGTTGGCTAAGGTATTATCGCAAGGTCAGAAACGGCGAGTTGCATTGGCGCGCTTGTTACTAGTACGTACTAAATTATGGATATTAGATGAGCCTTTAACTGCATTGGATGTTTCAGCAATTGAATTGATTAAAAATATAATAGAACGATATTTAGCTCAAGGTGGTATGGTAATACTAACTACGCACCAAGAAATTGATATTACGGCTACGGTAACACATCAGCTACACCTTTCTTGATATGTTGATTTGGATAATTCGGCGTGATCTATTATTGGCAATGCGCCGGCAGGCTGATGTATTAACGATATTATTTTTCTTTATTATTGTAGTAAGCCTATTTCCATTAGGTGTGGGGCCAGAAATGAATATACTTCGAATCATGGCTCCAGGAATTGTATGGGTTGCAGCATTACTAGCGTCAATGCTCTCGCTTGGGCGTATGTTTTCCAATGATTATTTAGATGGAACTCTAGAGCAAATATTACTTTCACCAACATCCCTGCCTTTATTAGTATTAGGAAAGATGTTTTCACATTGGTTGGTTACGGGAGTTCCCTTAGTATTAATGGCTCCAGTATTAGGTATTCAATATGATTTACCTTTTAGTGCGCTTATAGTATTGACATTATCATTATTATTGGGCACTCCTATTTTGAGTTTAATTGGCGCAATCGGCGCTGCCCTGACTTTAGGACTAAAAGGGGGCGGAGTGCTAGTATCATTATTAGTCTTGCCTCTCTATATTCCGGTACTTATTTTTGGCGCAGGTGCGGTAGAAGCGAGTACCGCAGGCTTAGGGTTTGACGCACATTTCTCATTGCTTGGTGCTTTCTTGCTTGTATCATTAGTTTGTGCACCTTGGGCAACAGCAGCCTCTCTTAGGATCTCAATCGAATAAAATTCAACTAAAACTTACAAGCAAAAATTTGATATGTCAATAAATTGGTACAAATATGCTTCACCTGCAAGTTTTTATTTTCTGGCAGGAAGAATGATTCCATATTTTTCTATTACAGCCATAATATTGCTCATTATTGGTCTTTATATTGGCTTTTTTGTAGCACCAACTGATTTTCAGCAAGGAGAAGCATATCGCATTATTTTTATTCACGTACCAGCTGCGTGGATGTCCATGTTCCTATATTTGGTTATGGCATTTTGGGCAGGGATTGGCCTTGCTTTTAATACCCGCCTTTCATCAATGGTAGCTAAGGCTATTGCGCCAACAGGAGCAATGTTCACCTTCATTGCATTATGGACAGGAGCTTGGTGGGGCAAACCAATGTGGGGAGCATGGTGGGTGTGGGATGCACGACTTACTTCTGAGTTAATTTTATTATTCCTTTATATTGGATTTATGTCACTTCAGGCCGCTATTGATGATCCGCGACGGGCAGATAAAGCTGGTGCGGTTATCGCATTAGTGGGCGTAGTTAATATCCCTATTATTTATTTTTCTGTTCAATGGTGGAATACTTTGCACCAAGGTGCATCAGTCAGTGTTACTCAATCACCCAAGATGGCTGCAAGTATGCTTGTTGGAATGCTGATCATGTCACTTGCTGCATGGATGTATTCCATTGCCATGATATTAATGCGAACACGGGTTATTATATTGGAGCGTGAACGTCATACTGCATGGGTGGCAGAATTAAAGGGGGCTGCACGATGATCTGGAATAATTGGTCAGAATTTTTTTCAATGGGTGGATATGGACTTTATGTCTGGGGCTCATATCTAGTGTCATTTGCTTGCATAGCTGGTGAAATTTGGCTGATATTAAATCGTCGTAGAACTTTGCAAAAGTATCTTGGTCTCAGAGACGAATCAACTATAAGAGAGAAAAAATGAAACCGCGTCATAAAAAAATAGTGATTATTGCCTCAAGTGTTACAGCATTAACAATTGCAGCCATTTTGGTACTGAATGTTTTCCAGAGCAATCTAGTTTTTTTCTTTAGCCCTAGCCAAGTTGCAGCCAATGAGGCACCTATTGGTAAGAGTTTTAGGATTGGTGGAATTGTAGAAGAGGGTAGTTTAACTCGCCAAGGCAGCAGCACGACTGTTAGCTTTGCAGTAACCGATACCGCAGAAGCAATACAAGTAGTATACACTGGGATACTCCCTGATTTATTCAAAGAAGGTAAGGGCGTGGTAGCGCAAGGGAAAATAGCAGATGATGGTATTTTCTATGCGGAGGAAGTTCTCGCCAAGCATGATGAAAATTACATGCCACCAGAGGCTGCAAGCGCACTAGAACAAGCGGCCAAAGCTCAGAAAACATCATTAACCCAATAAGAAAAAAGCTTCACAGAGTACAGAAGGTTAGGATTTCTTAATCTCAGATAATTATTTTTTAGGGATAGCATTTCAATCATGATTCCAGAACTTGGTAATTTTGCTCTAATTCTTGCTATGTTATTAGCTTTAATTCAAGGCACCTTGCCCATTATTGGTGCAGCTCGCGGCATCCCTTCATGGATTGCCTTGGCTCGCCCCGTTGTGCAAGGTCAATTCGTGTTTATTGCTATCTCTTTTGGTTGCTTAGCCTATTCCTTTGTTAGCAATGATTTTTCAGTACATAATGTAGCTTCTCACTCTAATTCTGAATTGCCGCTTCATTTTAGGTTTGCTGCTACTTGGGGATCGCATGAAGGATCGTTGCTATTATGGGTACTGTTATTGGCAGGATGGTCAGTTGCTGTTAGTGTATTTAGCCGCCAACTGCCAGACGATATGGTAGCTAGGGTTTTAGGTGTGCTAGGTCTGGTTAGTGTGGGTTTTTTATTATTTTTGTTATTTACTTCCAACCCCTTTGATCGTCTTTTGCCAGCAGCTCTTGACGGTAATGATTTAAATCCTTTACTGCAGGATCCTGGGATGGTATTGCACCCACCTATGCTTTATATGGGATATGTTGGCTTCTCGGTAGCGTTTGCTTTCGCTATTGCGGCCCTCTTAAGTGGTCAGCTAGATGCTGCCTGGGCACGCTGGTCGCGTCCCTGGACAACTGCTGCGTGGGTATTTCTGACTATTGGTATTATGATTGGTAGTTGGTGGGCCTACTATGAATTGGGTTGGGGCGGTTGGTGGTTTTGGGATGCCGTTGAAAATGCTTCCTTTATGCCTTGGTTAGTTGGTACCGCTCTTATTCATTCTCTAGCAGTTACAGAAAAGCGTGGTAGCTTCAAAAGCTGGACTGTGCTGCTTGCAATAGTTGCATTTTCATTAAGCTTACTCGGTACATTCTTAGTTCGTTCTGGTGTACTTACATCAGTTCATGCATTTGCCACAGATCCTGCGCGTGGGATATTTATCTTAGTTTATTTAGTTGCGATAGTAGGTTTTTCATTAACATTATTTGCTTGGCGCGCGCCAAAAGTGGGTTTAGGTGGAAACTTTCAATTCATTTCGCGCGAATCCATGCTTCTTGTAAATAATGTACTGCTGTTGGTCGCTGCTGGCAGCGTTATGTTGGGCACACTCTATCCTTTACTGGTTGATGCTTTGGGTCTTGGAAAGATATCAGTTGGGCCGCCATATTTTGAAGCTGTATTTGTACCGTTAATGGCACCGGCTATTTTTCTGATAGGATTGGGGCCTATTGCACGATGGAAACAGGCAAGTTTACCGTCTATGGTCACCCGTTTACGCTGGGCTTTTGGCGTGAGTCTGATCAGCGCATTAATAATGCCATTTTTCATGAGTGAGTGGAAACCACTCGTTAGCTTTGGCTTATTGTTAGCTTTCTGGATCATTACCAGTATTTTTGTAAATATCAAACATCGTTTACAAAATGGTGGTGAAGGTGGATTACTCACAAAATTATTCCGGCAGTCCCGTAGTTACTATGGAATGCACTGTGCACATTTAGGTATAGCCGTTTTTATCATTGGCGTAACACTTGTCAATGGTTACGAAACTGAGAAAGATGTTCGTATGGAAATCGGTAATACTGTTTCAATTAGTGGGTACACTTTCCGATTTAATGGAACATCAAATATTCCTGGACCTAATTACAAAGCAGTTCAAGGCGATATTGATGTTCTGAAGAATGATAAGCACATTCAGAAACTGTATCCAGAAAAAAGGACTTATAATGCTTCCGGTATGGTCATGACTGAGGCAGCCATTGATGCCGGTTTATTCCGTGATCTATACATTGCCTTAGGTGAACCTTTAGATAACAATGCTTGGGTTGTTCGCGTTTACCATAAGCCTTTTGTAGACTGGATATGGCTAGGATGCATCTTAATGGCATTGGGTGGAATTCTAGCTGTTACAGATCGTCGTTATCGTTACGGTATTCGTAAAAGAGACAAGACT
>CAZKPL010000026.1:0-35223 GCA_964554625.1 uncultured Nitrosomonas sp.
TCAACCTGATTTTTTCCCTCAAATCAAAATCTCTGTAATCTATTAGGTACGCAATTTTCAGAAGAATTATTTTTACAAAATTTTCACAAAATTCACATTATTATTATCTTTTTTTCACAAGATTTTCACAATTTTTATAAATATTTCACAATATCTTCACTAATAATTCACAAACATTGTGCTAAATTATTTTTATATTTGGAAATATAAAAATATTATTGATGACATTGTTCTAGATTGTTACGTTGTTAGCTATTTGATTTTTATATAGTCTATTGATTTTATTACAATAATTTGTATTGTATTTGAGATTTCCCTTGGTAATAACGATTTGGCGACTGATCATATTAGTGGCTGGCTGCAGAAGCTTTATGTTGTTTCTGCACGCACTGTATTTTGTAAACTCTGAGTAAGTGAATAACTGTATCTATTGGTGCTTAGAAAAAATAGCTGCTATTGATCGAAGTGAAACTGTCATAAAAATACTAAGAAAAGCAAGAGGATATTGTTAATTTATATGGTTGTGCGCATGCATTAATTGCTAGTGAGTGATTTGTTACAAATCAAACGGAAAACCGATATCTGGTGCTGGAATAAATCGATGCAGTTGACGGTGATATTTTTGGGATATCAGTTGATTTTTTTCTGTGCATTCATATTGGATGATTCGGGAGGAAGGTAATCAATCTTCACAATGAATTCTCCATGTTCTTCATTTATCTTTACTAGCTGGTTAGCAAAAAAAACGACAGCGCAATTAACTATCAGGTAGTTACTAGTAATTTTTTAATAAATCAAATTATTTAAAACAGAGTTATCAGATGGGAATACTTAGCATATTACTTTTCACACCCGCTGTCGGAATGATTGTGTTGGCATTGATGCCTCGTCACAAAACTAACCAACTTCGCTCTATAGCGAATTTGTTTGCCGCACTTGCATTTTTCCTGAGTTGCTGGCTAATCGTTATCTATAACCAAGATGATGGAGCATTACAGCTAGCTGAGCAATTCATGCTGAATCCAAAACTTGGAACCTCATTTGCGTTAGGTATTGATGGTTTGTCATTACCAATGGTGATGATGGCAACATTGTTGACAAGCGTGGCCTTGCTTGCTTCTCTTAGCATCACATCTAACGTCAAGAGCTATTACATAAGTATCCTAATGCTGGAGCTAGGTATGCTTGGCGTTTTCATGGCTCAGGATTGGTCTCTCTATTATATTTTCTGGGAACTGACCTTGGCGCCATTGTTTCTGCTTATTGGACAATGGGGTGGTGTTCGCCGGCATATGGCCAGCCTAAATTTTGTGCTTTATACGATGGGTGGCTCGATTTTTATGCTTATTAGTCTGCTTGCAATAAGTCAATATATGCCGGAGCACGGGGGCACGCTCATGTCTTCCATGAGTGTGGCCGCTCAAAGCATGCCCAGAAATGAGCAGATCTTGGTGATGATCGGTTTTCTGATCGGCTTCGGCGTCAAAATGCCGATATTTCCCCTGCATGGCTGGTTGCCGCTCGCTCATGTTGAAGCACCGAGCCCTATTAGTATTTTAATGTCCGGCATTTTGCTCAAAATGGGGGCTTATGGCCTGATCAGAGCTGTCGTGATGTTGCCAGAAGCGACGCAAGTCCTACAAATACCGCTTGTTACACTGGCATTAATCGGAATGATTTATGGCGGTTTATTGGCATGGCGGCAAACTGATTTGAAAGCAATGGTAGCCTACTCATCAGTTAGCCATATGGGCGTTGTTCTGTTAGGTATCGCAACACTGGATGAAGCAGGCATGACTGGCGCAGTTATGCAGATGGTTGCACATGGATTAGTGGCTGGGGCGATGTTCCTTTTAGTGGGATTACTGTATGAGCGGACCCATACCCGCAACATTATGGATTACAGCTCATTGGTTCAGGTTATGCCGCGTTTTGCTTTATTCATGACGATAACGTTTCTTGCCGCAATGAGTTTGCCAGGATCGGTGGGTTTTATTGCAGAGCTGCATACTTATGTAGGGGGCTTTCAGCAATGGGGTAACTTAATGGTCTTTCTAGGTCTGAGCATTATTATTAGTTCAGCATATGCTATGCGGACGATTGGCATGCTGTTTACTGGCCCCATCAAATCTCATATGCGTGAGATTGAGGATTTGAGGATACCCGAGTTACTGGCGTCTAGCGTACTTGTAATAGGTATTGTGTTATTTGGCTTATGGCCGTCACCGCTGATTGATCTGTCAGCATCTACCATGAATTTGATGAACGATATTATTAGCCAGCGTATTAAATAGGACTACTCATGCAAGCGAAACCTGAATTTAATGATAAGCGCGAACAAATTACCGTAATTCTCAATCATCTGGATCACGTTCTTCCTGGGCAGGCCCCAATTCTTGATTTTGTTCATCACAATACATTGCATGGCTATCAGCACTTGCCATTTGAAGAGGCGCTTGCCGAGTCAGAGAAAGTAACAGGTATTAGTGGGTATCTTCCTGAAGAGCAAAGCCGGAGTTTCTATTGGCAAGGACGTATAAACGATGAAGATATATCTGCAGTACTTGCGCTTGATCCAAAATTGCGCGCTGAAGAAATTGTTTATCAATCAGATGACGTAACAGTCTGCCGGAAGGACATTTACCGGGTTGCCTTATTATACGATTTGCAAGCCATTACGGCCAATCAATTAAATTGGCAAATAGAAGAGATGAGCGCTTTAAAAGTTGTGCAGGCGGATGTGGCTGAACAGACCCGTCGACGTTTAATTGGATCAGAGAAAAATCAAGAACTGGTTGTCAGGCAGTTATGGGAGAGTATTTTAGATCAATTAGGACTGGAACAAATTGATTTACATCCAGAGAATATGCTTGATTTATCGGTAGAACAGGCAAAGAGCTGGCTTGAAAAAATTTCTCCGGGCCATATGAGCGGCACTGAAACATCAATACATCAAAAAGTGAGACTGGAAGCGACTGCCAAGCTTAATGAAATGCTGTCGCAAATTGGCGAGAGTATGACTTTGCGAGGCTTTGTCATGGCGTTGAGCGGTATTGATATCCTGTATTCTGTCCGATCTCAGCTGATACGAATATGTGCTTCCGCTTTAGATGAAGGAATGGCTGCCTGGCAATTACCTGAGCGCAGTAAATTGGGCCTATATGGTGCATGGAGAGCTGTATCTATGTATGATCTCAATCCTTTCCTGCATGAGTTGCCTGATTGGCAGCAGATCATAGCTGCGATGCCAGAGGATGCTATTGATTGCATCATTCAGCAGCTATCTTATTTAGAAATTCCTCAGAACAAATGGGAAGGGTACTTGCGTTGCCTTACTCTTGAGCTACCTGGCTGGTCTGGCCTTATTAACTGGCGGCAACATCACCCGAATTATCAGACTCCAAATGACGCAGCACCCAAATTAATTGATTATCTAGCTATTAGACTAACCTTGGATAGACTCTGGCTAAAACAGGCTTGCAGTGATACTTGGAGCATAGATGCAAAACTAGGATCTATAAGATATTACTTCAATAAAAATCTATCTGAATTCATGGTGCGCAGGCTATTCTACTTGGGCGAACTTCCTGAGTATTTAACCCATCAGGTTAAGACACTTCTATCACGTGTTGTGTCTGAGCGCCACGAGCAAATGGAGTGGCAGCATCTTGCTGATTTGATGTGGACCTGGCAGTACAGTCCAATGTCAAAAAGCGATATGGATCATAAGGCTTTTGATAGTGGCTGGCGCCTGTTTCGTTTATGTCAACACTTGGGATTGAATGCCAAGCAGATACAAAGCATGCAGAAGGGTAACCTGCTTGATTTGTTGTCGCTTCTTGATGAATTTAATACCACTGAGCGTTGCAAGATCTGGCTTTATGCCTATGAGCGTCATTATCGCGAAGATTTTTTTCATGCGGTTTATGTTAATCATGAGCGTGGACGCTGGGCAAAGCGTAATACACGCCCAGCTTCGCAGCTCATATTTTGTATTGATGAACGAGAAGAAAGCTTCCGTCGCCATTTGGAGGAACACAGTCCTGCAATAGAAACATTGGGAGCAGCTGGTTTTTTTGGTGTTCCAATGAACTATAAAGGAATGGGTGATACTAAGGTGACGCCATTGTGCCCAGTAGTGATAACACCTGCTCATGAAGTACAGGAGATACCTAGGCCAGACAACGAGCAGGCACTGGTAAATCATAATCGAGGTCGAAAATTAGCTAATTGGATAACCGGCTGGTTACATCAGGGACTGCGTCGTAACCTTTTACAATCGAAGCTCGTTATTGATGCAATTGCACCAGTTATGTTAGCTGGTTTATTGATGAAAACAGTTTCCCCAAAAACTCAATACGATTTAATAACAAGAATAAAAAAAGCTACTTTACCTGATGTTAAAACGAAATTGGAGTATACCTCCACCGATACTGTAACAGCTGCAACGCCGGCAAAGCCTAAGTTAGGTTTTACCGATAACGAACAGGCTGATCGGGTAGCTGCTTTTCTGCGCAATAGTGGTTTAACTTATGGATTTGCAGAGCTTGTCATCTTGGTGGGACATGGTTCTATCAGTCAGAATAACCCGCATCTTGCAGCTTATGACTGCGGCGCGTGTAGTGGCAGGCATGGTGGACCCAATGCACGATTGTTCGCTGCCATGGCAAATCGTCCTGAAATTCGTAGATTAGTGGCTGAACGGGGTATTGATATTCCTCAAGATACGTGGTTCATCGGTACTGAGCATAATACCTGCAATGAAGAAATCATCTGGTATGACCTTGAAGATGTACCAGCAGAGCGGTTAACTGCCTTAAAAAAATTGCAGCAGGATTTATGGCACGCAAGGCATATGTCCGCTCATGAGCGCTGCCGTAGGCTTGCCTCTGCCCCACGCAATCCAACCTTAGAGCAGGCGCTTGCCCATATAGAAGAGCGCGCCCGGGACTTTTCACAAGCGCGCCCTGAGCTAGGTCATGCAACTAATGCCTCAGCAGTTATTGGACGGCGTTCAGTCACACAAGGTGCTTTTTTTGACCGCCGTGCATTCCTTGTTTCTTATGATCCGACCCAAGACCCTGAAGGAAAAATTTTGGAGGGGATTTTACTGGCAGTGGGGCCAGTGGGAGCAGGGATTAATCTTGAATATTATTTTTCTACTGTCGACAATGAGCGTTTTGGGTGCAGTACCAAGATTCCCCATAATGTAGTAGGCGCTTTTGCTGTGATGGAAGGAACGAGCAGTGATTTGCGCACGGGCTTGCCAAGGCAAATGATTGAGATTCATGAGCCAATGCGTTTGCTCAATTTGATTGAGGCTAAAAAAGAGATTGTTGAACAGATCTATGGTCGCCAGGAAGCCATCCGTGAGTTGGTGGGTGGTGGCTGGATATTGGTGGCTACAAAAGATCCTGATACAGGGGAAATATTCTTTTTTGAGAGTGGAAAAGGGTTCGTTCAATGGCATCCGCGTGATGGCGTGCGGTTACCTGTTTTTGAAAAATCACCGGAATGCTATAGAGATCACTCTTTACCCGTTCCACCTGCATTGATTAAACAACCGGAATTTGAGGAGGTATAGAACAATGGAGTTTTTGGTAGTCCTAGTTCCTTTGTTTCCTTTGTTGGCAGCATTCTTTATTGGTATAGGTAATTTATTAGGTCAGATCGAGGGCGAGGCCAGCGAAGCGATGACATCCAATGTTGCAACTGGAGCGATCACTTTGTCATCGATTCTCGCCTTGATATTACTGGGAGCAGATTTATTTGGTAAGAATGCAGCTACCTACACGATAGGGCAATGGTTGGATAGCGATAACTTAAGAATTCAAGCAGTCTTTATTACGACTGGTTTTAATAGCGTCATAATGGCGCTGTTTGCAATGCTGTTGTTCATTGTGACACGTTTCTCAGTCAACTATATGCATCGGGAAACAGGGTTTCATCGCTACTTTTTTATTCTGAGCTTGTTCTCAGCAGCGATGTTGTTATTGGTCTCAGCAGGAAGCGCAGTCGGAACCTTTATAGGATGGGAAATCGCTGGGTTATGTTCTTATCTGTTGATTGGTTATGCTTATGATCGACAGATTCCAACTGTGAATGCGACGCGTGTTTACATCACTAACCGTATTGGTGATGCCGGTTTTGTTTTAGGAATAGGTTTGAGTTATTTCTATGCCGGAACAATCAATTGGGGGGAACTGAACGTCATGATTGAACACTTAACAATGCCTACAGTTACTGTGATTGCGTTGTGTTTTGCAGTCGCTGCGTTTGTTAAATCGGCGCAATTACCGTTCTCTCCATGGCTCGCTCGGGCAATGGAAGGACCCACGCCCTCAAGCGCTATTTTTTATGGTTCAGTGATGATACATGCAGGAGTATTTTTAGTCATTATGCTGCAGCCTCTTTTCGAGCGGGCTCCTTTCATCATGGTTCTGCTAGCGGTTGCGGGGTTTGTCACTGCTGTTTATAGCTTTATTGTTGGGTTAACCCAGACTGATGTTAAAAGTTCATTGAGTTTCGCCATCTCTGGACAGCTGGGTTTGATGTTTCTGGAATGTGGTCTGGGGTTATGGGACTTGGCAGCGTGGCATCTTTGCGCTCATGCCATCGTGCGTTGTTATCAGGTATTAACTGCGCCATCATTAATGCACAATGTAATCGGAAATCCAATCAAACCAGTTAGTCATAATCTAAAGAATTCATACTGGTTATATATTGCATCAATTCAACGTTTCTGGCTGGATCCGATAGCCGATCGAGTCCTTGCAAGACCTATACTGGGAATCGGGCAGGATCTTGATTATCTTGATAGCTATGTTGTGGATCGTGCTATGGGTGATCCAGTCTTATTTTCTCGTTCAATATCAACGCTGACCCAGCTGGAGCAGAAAATAAGGGCAGCTGAGCGGCATGATCATGGCCATAATCAGTTTGGGCGTGGCAATGGAATAGCTGGAAAATTGATGGAATGGATAGGTAATATCTTTGGATGGTTTGAAGAGCGCTTGGTAATACAGGCTATAGGTATAAACATCGTTGATTTAGGCCGTAAGCTAGGGCAAGCCGCAAATACTTTTGAGGAGTTGATGTTGAAACCGCGTTATCTAGTCTTGTTTGTATTCGTTGTTTTACTGATTGCTGCTACACGATGAGGGAATGATGAATACCGCAAATATTATTTTTTGGTCAGAAGTAACAACATTTCCGTTATTGACGACACTGACGATAGTTCCACTTGCCACGGTCATTGCTGTATTGCTTTCTCCGTCTTCAGTGATTGCATTGCGCCTTGGTTTAGTTAGTGCAGTAGCAACAGCCTTGCTTAGCATCTATATGGTTTCTATTTTTGATTCAGGTCACAAGGGTATTCAATTATTCGAACAGGCGGAGAATATTAATTTTACCTATAGTGTAGGTGTTGATGGCGCCAATATTTTATTTGTGTTGCTTACAGCTATTTTGTCTTTTTTAGCGCTTGTTTATTTATTAACTACGCGGCGGGCCAGAGACAAAATTCAGGTTGCCTGCATACTAGGTTATGAGGGTATTCTGATAGGGGCATTTGTGGCAATGAACGCCATGCAATTCTGGTTTTGGTGTCTTCTGGAGCTGATTCCCATTGTGCTGATAACGATCCGCTCCGGATCAGGGCAAAAAAGACGCTGGGTTGTAGGATTGTTATTGCAGCATTGGGGAAGTGGTTTGCTCATGACTTTCACGGGATTCATGTTGCTTGCTTT
The DNA here is from genome assembly GCA_964554625.1 of uncultured Nitrosomonas sp. Classification (GTDB taxonomy): domain Bacteria; phylum Pseudomonadota; class Gammaproteobacteria; order Burkholderiales; family Nitrosomonadaceae; genus Nitrosomonas. The sequence goes on from CAZKPL010000026.1 coordinate 7,749, forward strand.
TGGTGTAATGGGATCAGGAGACACATTAACTTTTGAATGGCTGGTATTAATTGAAAATAAGAATATCCTAGAATACGGTACCTTGATTTTTTTCCTTTTGTTTTTTGGTTTTGCCATTCGCATGCCATTATTTCCATTTCATGGATGGCTGCCAGTTCTAGCAGAACATGGATCTGTAGCCAGCGCGACGATTTTTATAGTGGGTTTGAAATTAGGTATTTATGCAGTTATCCGTTTCATTTTACCTATTCTTCCGGATGTGGCCCAGCAGTGGAGCTGGTTCGTATTAATACTTGGGTTGATTGGCATCTTTTATGGGGTAGTATTGGCATTAATGCAAATCAATATACGCCGCTTACTTGCTTTCTCGGTTATAGGTCATACCGGAATGTTGATTATAGGTGTTTTCGATTTTAATCTTTATGGATTGGAATCGAGTATTCTGCTTTCTACAGGTTTTGGTTTGGCGGCAGCAGGCATCGCACTCAGTATCGGCATGATTTACAAGAGAACACACACCGCCTATATTCCTCGACTTGGGGGAATGTTTGAGACGAGTGCGGCTCTAGCATTCTTATTCGTTATTAGCGCGCTGAGCACTATGGGTATGCCTGGCACTCCAGGATTTGATGGTGTCCATTTATTGATAGATGGTACGATCAAGAACCATGGCTGGATTCTCTCAATTGCGATACTGATTGGTAATGTGCTTACCGCAGCACTGCTGCTGCGCGCCTTTCAGCAGATTTTTATCGCTACGCCTAAACGATTACAGCCACCTTATACTTATTCTGCTCTCCCTAGTTCAGCCGGCCCTTCTCCCAGGAATGAAAGAGTCATTGCAGTTGTAGTTTGCTCATTGCTTGTTGGTATTGGTTTTTATACGACGCCTTGGCTGCAAATGATCGACCAGAATGTTAGCGCTATAAATAAACTACATCTTGTCAAATATAACAATAAACACGCAGAGTTAACGATAGATCCAAATCATAATAAGGATAATAATCAGCATGAGTGAAGCTAATTTTCCACTGTTAAGTTTCATTATTTTTTTGCCGTTACTGGGCGCGATCATAACTGGCGTGTCGCGCACTGCGGATGCTGCCAAAGTATCAGCCTTAACATTCGCTTGCCTGGAATTACTATTAACGATTTTTGTAGTCCAGTTATTTGATTCTTCTATTAGTAATTTCCAACTGGTTGAAAAATTTGACTGGATACCTTTCCTGAATGTTGAGTACCTGGTTGGTGTCGATGGTATTTCTGTATTATTTCTGCCTTTGTCGGCATTGCTGACGACGATTGCAATCCTTGCTTCGTGGAATTCAATTAATCACAATCCACGCTTCCATTTTTCCCTTTTGCTAGCACTCCAGGGAGTAACGGTAGGTGTATTTAGTGCGCTGGATATGATGCTGTTCTTTTTATTCTGGGAGCTAACCTTACCTCCATTATTCTTTTTAATCGGTTTATGGGGAATTGGTTCTCAACGACGTGGTGCAGCAACAAAATATACCTTGTTTATGATAGCTGGAGGCGGACCATTATTACTTGCTATTATCATTCTGGCGGTAGATCATGCTGCGCAAATGGGGGGAAATATTCCCCAGGATTTGACTTTTAGCTTGCCGGTATTGCTACAGACAACGCTACCAGCTGATAAACAGACGCTTGTTTTCCTGTTATTGTTATTTGGTTTTGCTTTTAAGGCACCGCTCGTTCCACTTCATACCTGGCTGCCTACCGCTGCGATGGAAGGCCCGACTCATATCGTGGCGATCCTGACAGGGTTGAAATTAGGTGTATATGGTATCCTCCGCTTCGCTATGCCACTGGCGCCTGCTGCTGCCGTTGAATTTAGCTGGATATTGAGCATCTTTGGTGCAGCTACACTTATTTATGGCGCACTGATTGCGTTACAACAGACAAACTTGCGTCGCTTGCTGGCTTATGCGAGCGTCAGTCATGTTGGCCTAGTAGTTGTGGGAATTGCTTCCCTGAATATGCAAGGAGTCCAGGGGGCAATCTTCCAGTTGCTTAATTTTACATTAGTTGCAAGTTCGCTGATGCTGATTGCCGGATTTATCCAGCATCGACTGGGTAGCACTGATACGGTTCATCTAGGCGGGGTGGCCAAGGTGATGCCAAAATTAACTTGTTTTTATTTTTTATTTGCTCTGGCAAGTTTTGGCGTACCTGGAACCAGTGGCTTTCCAGCTGAATTACTGTTGATCGTGGGGGCTTTGACTTCCCATGGCTTTTTTGGAACAGTGGCATTGGCCGGTGCGATTCTTGGGGCTGCTTACATGCTTTCTTTTACTCGCAATGCATTCTTTGGTCCGATTATTCATACTACGGTAAACCAAGTGCAAGATCTGCGGCCGCGTGAATTGATTTTATTATGTGCACCAGCTTTATTGATCTTGTTATTCGGTTTTTTCCCTAATAGCATACTTAATATCAATCAAGTAGCTTCAGAGACATGGTTGGCACGATTGGCTTTGTAAGTTTCCTAGTACTAGATTTCTGAAAATCGTAATTGAACGAATAGAGCAGGGCGCGTGCGGAGATCGAGATGAAGGTTAAGGTGAGATTTGTTGATACCTTAAGATTGATCTGATCTCCTTTTGCGATATGAAGTAACACCGTATTCGCTTACGGAGCAGCACAATGTGCCTCGTGGCGGCTAATGATCATTTGTTTGGCTTCCCCAATCAAGCAATCGCTGTGATTTTTGGAATCACATCTTACTCAAAATCAATGATAGTTTGAGTCTGTTCTTCCTGTTTTTGAATTTCCCACATATGCGCATAAATGCCATTTAGAGCAAGAAGTTGTTGGTGACTTCCTTGTTCTACGATACGGCCTTTATCCATCACTAAGATCCGATCAGCATCAATGATGGTGGAAAGACGATGTGCAATGACAAGGGTAGTACGATCCTTGGCCAATTGCTTTAATTCTCTTTGTATATTTTTTTCTGTTTTTGAGTCTAGAGCAGATGTGGCTTCGTCAAAAATAAGGATTGTTGGTTTTTTAAGAATTGCACGTGCAATAGCGATACGCTGTTTCTCGCCACCAGAGAGCTTAAGACCTCTTTCTCCCACCTGTGTTTGGTATTTTTCAGGTAGGCTTTCAATAAAATCATGAACATGTGCTGACTTGGCTGCAGCAAGGATTGCTTCATGCATCGCATCGGGCTGTCCATAGGCAATGTTGTAATAGATGCTTTCGTTAAACAATACAGTATCCTGAGGCACGATGCCAATCAACGCTCTGAGGCTTTCTTGTGTTACCTCGCGGATATCATGATCGTTGATGATTATCTTGCCGTCAGTGACATCGTAAAAACGGAAAAGTAAACGTGCTAGCGTTGATTTTCCTGAACCGCTATGTCCCACTACTGCAACAATGTTTCCAGCAGGAATACTGAAACTGACATTAAACAAAATTTGGCGATTGGCTTCATAGCTAAAGTTTACATTCTCGAAAGTAACGGTAGCGCTATCTGCCATGAGTTTAATCGCGGTTGATTGATCTTTTATTTCCTGATTTTCATCCAGTAGGTTGAACATTTTCTCCATGTCTGCCAGTGAATGTTTGATTTCGCGATAGACGAAGCCCAAAAAATGTAAAGGCATATAGAGTTGTAACAGGAAGGCGTTAACCAGTACCAGATCGCCCAATGACATTTCTCCGGTAACGACCCTGTCTGCTGCCAGTAGCATCAGTAAAGTGATACCGATGGCAATAATGGCACTTTGTCCGGTATTAAGCATGGCCAGGGAGGTTTGATTGCGAACAGCCGCTTTTTCCCATTGTTGCAGATGTTCATCATATCGCCGTGTTTCCCATGCCTCATTACCAAAATACTTAACCGTTTCATAATTTAATAAACTGTCTATCGCACGTGTATTGGCTTTTGAATCCATGTCGTTCATGGTGCGACGAAAAATCATACGCCACTCGGTGACGATGAGCGTCAGCGCAATATAGGCAAGTAGCGTGATCAAAGTAATGACAAAAAACCAGATATCATATCGGCTAATCAGAATCAGCATGACCAATCCGATTTCCAGCAGGGTTGGCAGAATATTGAACAGCATGAAGTTCAGTAAGAATGATATCCCACGCGAACCGCGCTCGATATCCCGTGATACTCCGCCAGTTTGTCTTGCCAGATGAAATCGTAGTGATAATGAGTGCAAATGACTAAAAACCTGGATGGCTACGCGCCGGATTGCGCGTTGTGTGACTTTGGCAAATACCGCGTCGCGCAGCTCACCAAACACGGTGCTGCAGAACCGTAACACACCATAAGCGATCAAGAGAAATACCGGCAATACCGCCAGGGCTTTCGGCTGATCAAGCGTATCAATAATTTCTTTGAGCACTAAGGGCACACTGACATTGGCAAGTTTAGCCAAGAGCAGTAACATTAAGGCTGCTATAACTCTGCCTTTGAATTCCCATAAATAAGGCAAGAGGAAGCGGATTGTTTTCCAATCATTACGATTGGAAGGTGGTTTATTCAGGCGTGTGGCACGCATCAGTCAATAGTTCTTTATAACTCAAGATTATATAGAAGGAGAATTTGTAAATGGATATTACCTGTTATCGCGATCCAGAGATTAAACGGGAGCCTCATTATCTTCCTGCTAGCACATATAACTTGGCGCTCCAGCTGTTTGCGCGCTGTACTACTGAGCATCTATTTGTTCCTATCCGATCCATGCAGTTTCTGGCTATCCTGGATAGGAAAGAGTTTGTTTTTATTGATAGCCAGCGTAAATGCTGGGTTGATATTGCATGGCAAAATTTCCAGCCCCGAGCTCGTACCGAGCTCAGCCAACCGGTCGCGTACGAAGCGGTTTATTATAGAGAGAATCAAATGGATATCATGTTACGGCTTCAGAGGGAGTTTCCGAGCGCACTGCGATTACTCGCCAGCAAGCAGATGCCGAAGACACCTGCTCAAGTAATCAAATTTCCTGCAGTCTATGATCAATAACAAGAAGTTCAATACAAACACACATCCAGTGCTTGTGAAAATGTTGCTTTCACAAGCACTCAGTCATCCTCATCTAATTCTGCACTCCATCCCTTATTTTTTGCAGTATCGATAACTTGTGCGTAAAGCCTTGTATGTTTTTGCTGTAAATCAGAGGGTAGGCGGCTAGGTAAGTGAGCATAAGGCTCCCACGCTTCGTAGACTTTTTCATACAGATTCTGCATTTGCGAATGATTCCAGCCTGTACACGTTTCTGATTCTGGCAGAATGTCAAAAAGCCAGGCATCGATGACGATGCGTCCAAGATGCGTTAACCCGCCATCCTTATCCTCATTGATTCCTACGTATAGTTGTTCCTTCATTGTACTAATAAAAAGTGTGTAAAGTAATCAATAAACAAATCTTAACGGGTTAGTCCTGCATAAAGTAGCGGCAATTTCTCAGGTAGTCTTTCTACATGATCTACTACCATATAATTACGTGTACCAAAAATACGTGAAACATATTGATCTGCGTGTGGGTCCAGGCTCATGCAATAAGTGACTATTCCTGATCGGTCAGCTTCTTCCACCGCCTTTTTAGTATCATAGCGAAGATACTGTGGGTCACGAACATCAATATCAGCAGGCTCTCCATCTGTAATAACCAGTAACAGCTTCTTGCTGGATCGTTGTAATTTCAAATAATGACTGGCATGTCGAATCGCAGCGCCCATGCGTGTCGACAGTTGTCCCGTCATGCCAGCTAGCTTGGCTTTGGGAATTTCATTGTACGGCTGATTGAAATCTTTGTAGCGATAATACTCAACATCATGCCGGCCGTCCGAACAAAACCCATGAATCGCAAAGGGATCTCCGATTTTATTGATGGCGTCGGCCAGCAATACGGTTGCTTGGCGAGTTAAATCAAGTACTGAAAATTCCTGACCGGTTACCTTATCGTTGGTAGATTCAGATAAATCAAGCAACACCAGCACCGATATATCCCGTATTTTGCGGACAGAGCGCATCATGATACGTGGATCAGGTTGCAAGCCCATACGAATATCAATCGTAGACTGGATTGCCGCATTGATATCGATTTCATCGCCATCTTCCAGTTTGCGGATACGTTGCACGCCTTGGGGTTGCATGGCATCAAGCAAAAATTTCATGCGTGAAATTTCACGTCGATATTGCCCGGCTATGCTATCGATTACCTGGATATCACCTGATTTAGCGCGTTTCTCCTGAACGGTAACCCATGTAGGGCGTTCGAGCTGAATTTGATAATCCCACTCTGAGTAATGATAAGGAAGGGAGATAGGCTCTTTACCTTCTAGGAAATGCCACTATCTTCGTAAGGGAAGAATTCTGTTCCCATTACCCAGATTTCTTGGGCATCATCACCAGCCGTTTCGACTTCTACTTCATTGGCCAACTCCATGACACTGACGTACTTACGTATTTGTTCGACCTTATCATAGCCAGCAGTCAGTGAGCGTTCGAAATCGAATTCCGCAAATTCCCAGAAATAGCGATTATCATCCAGATAGGGCGCTGTCAGAATGTCAGTTCGAGGGTTGAACGCGACTTTCTTGTCCATGATCTTGTGAGCGAGCTGTACGCCAATCTCCCACGAAATTTGATTATCTTCCAGACGGTCTTGGGCTTGTGCAAATAAAGATCGGCCTTCAACAATCCAGTCATCGTTATCCTCATAAGTCTGATCAAGCAGTGCACGTGCCAGGCGGTTGAGATAATCGCCGATCGTAACGGTCATGTCTGGCGTCGCATCGTGCAAAACCGACCAAATTTGGCGCAAACCTGGGAAACGTCGAATGGAGAGCGCTTCCACTCTTGCATCCTCAATAACTGAGATAACTGCTATTTGCAATGGATTCAAGGCTTCCGCAGAAATGGGGTATTTCGTTTCTACTAGATGTGCAGCTGCGTGGGCAGCGGCAGCGCGGTAAATTTCGCCTGCTGCAATATCACCGTGAGCATCATAGGCATCGGGTAGATGAATAAAGTAATCTTCAATATAGGGTCGATAGCCTTCACGAGTTTCATAGTCCCCTGAGGTGGGGCGCATGAAAAAATCACGTGCCCATAATGCACGTAAGTAAATGTTAATACGGCGCTGAATATCGACAAACAGGGTGCCTTTTCTTTCCTTCTGGAGAACGGCCAGCGATTCCTTGGAGCTTAAACTAAAATACTTGATCTGTTCTTCATAGTTAGTGCGGTGAGCATGAGCCCCCCATAAGGCCCATCTACGTAAGCCCCCGAGCGTCAGTTGACCTAGTAAAACATCGAGCTTATCCAGCATCGGGCGGATACCACGCGGTGCCTGGGCGATGAGTGTGTTGAGAAACTGAAGATAATTACGAAATAAATCTGCGTCACCGAATCGCTTGGCCGCGGTAGCCGCTGTGGCAAGAATCAGTTCAATAACGGCTCCAGAGGTTTTCGAAGCAAGCATCAAAGCAGTGGTCACTAGATCACTAATGACATCTTCACCTACTTCTTTGGCGACTTGTGGTGCTTCATCAATCCAAGTATCAACCAAAGCGCGGCCACGTCCCAAGCCCTGCAGGGCTGATGCGCCTTTCAGGTAATTATCCAATCCCCGGGGTGAGAAAACTCGGGTCGCATCATACCAAGTATTTTCAAGCAATGACATGGATTCGGGTTGCAACGATTCCAGTAGCTCTTTGTAGTCAGTCAGGTTAACGCTCATACTGTATCTCGTAAGAGTGAGTCAGAAGGAAATAAATTTCTACTTAGAAAAAGGTGGCCACTGCTGCGTCAAGGGCGTCACGCATATCGGGATCATCCGTGATCGGGCGAACAAGTGCCACTCGACAGGCGGCATGGACATCGACCCCTTTGGCAATCAGGTTACCTGCATAGATCAGCATGCGAGTGGAGATCCCTTCATCTAATCCATGACCTTTTAAGTTTCGCGCACGTTCCGCGATTGAAACGAGCTTGTCACTTATCGTTTTATCAATGCCGCTTTCGTGTGACACAATTTCGGCTTCGGTATCATGGTCTGGGTAATTGAAATCCAATGCACCAAAGCGCTGTTTGGTGGATTGCTTCAGGTCTTTCATCAAACTCTGATAACCAGGGTTGTAGGAAATAACAAGTTGGAAATCAGGATGTGCATGGATCAGTTCGCCCTTTTTCTCCAATGGCAATATTCGGCGACTGTCAGTCAAAGGATGAATCACGACTGTGGTGTCTTGTCTTGCCTCTACTACTTCATCTAGATAACAGATCGCACCAAGACGGGCAGCAGTTGTCAATGGCCCATCTTGCCAGCGTGTGCCTTGAGCATCCAGCAGGAATCTTCCCACCAGATCAGAAGCAGTCATATCTTCGTTACAGGCAACTGTAATAAGTGGTTTTCCAAGCTTCCATGCCATGAACTCAACAAAACGGGTTTTACCACAACCTGTTGGTCCTTTCAGCATCATAGGAATCCTGGCTGAGTAGGCTGCTTCATACAGCGCTACTTCATCAGCAACAGAATGATAATAAGGTTTATTCGTGATTAAGTATTGCTTGATAGCGTCGCTCATTTCGTTCTCCAGTGTAAATACGTAGGGCGTAGAGCCATATTTTTGATAAGTCAGCGCAAAACAAAACCCCCGTTACTTTATAGCAACGGGGGCTGAATGAACGGATATCCCGTGCTGCGTGATTAAATGGTCTTGCCGCGATAAATGACCATCGCCGTACCCTGGCTTTGTGAAAAATTATCATAACCAACCAGGCGAACATGATTGTTCGGGTTCGCCTTATGGCAATCTTCAGCTTCCTTGAGAATTCGATCTACATCTGTTTCACCGAACATAGGCAGTTTCCACATATACCAGTAATTGCTCATCAGATACTCTGGCTCTGTATGTTCGACAGCAGGATTCCAGCCTTTGCTAACGATATACTCAACCTGTTTCCTGATTTGCTCCTTACTCATTGCCGGTAAGTAGGAAAAAGTTTCAAATTTCCGACTGGCTGGATCACTGAGACGGCTTTTGTAATCAATCATTTCAGACATACTTAATTTTAACTCCTGGTAATCGGTAAAAATTTCTCTGAATCTTTGTGATTCAGAGTGATAGGAATGTTACTTATGTGCTACGTCCAGCTTATCCACAGTATCAAACTCAAACTTGATCTCTTTCCATGTTTCCATAGCAATTTTGAGTTCAGGGCTATTTTTAGCAGCATTGGTCAGAATGGCTTTGCCTTCTTTCTCGATTGGTATCCCCTCGTTGCGGGCTTCCACACAGGCTTCCAGCGCAACACGGTTTGCTGCAGCGCCTGCTGCGTTACCCCAAGGGTGGCCTAGTGTTCCGCCGCCAAATTGCAAGCAGGCATCGTCACCAAAGATTGCAACCAGTGCTGGCATGTGCCAGACATGAATTCCCCCTGATGCAACAGGAAATACGCCAGGCATGGAGCCCCAATCTTGATCGAAGAAAATTCCGCGGTTACGATCTTCCTTGATAAAGGATTCGCGCATGATGTCAATCCAACCCAAGGTCGCTTCACGATCGCCTTCCAGTTTACCAACCACGGTTCCGGAGTGCAGATGGTCACCACCGGATAGACGCAGGGCTTTAGCTAATACGCGGAAATGGATGCCATGATGAGGGTTGCGATCCAGCACAGCGTGCATGGCGCGATGGATGTGCAGCAGCATGCCGTTGTCCCGGCACCAGTTAGCCAGACCTGTATTCGCAGTGAAACCACCTGTCAGATAGTCATGCATAATAATAGGCGCACCCAATTCCTTGGCAAATTCAGCGCGTTTGTACATTTCTTCTGGAGTAGGTGCAGTTACGTTCAGGTAGTGCCCTTTACGCTCACCGGTTTCACGTTCAGCTTTGTGAATGGCTTCCATCACGAACTCAAAACGTTGACGCCAACGCATGAAAGGCTGGCTGTTAATATTTTCGTCGTCTTTAGTGAGATCCAAGCCGCCGCGCAGGCACTCATAAACAGCACGTCCATAGTTTTTAGCGGAAAGACCTAATTTGGGTTTGATAGTGCAACCCAATAACGCACGACCATATTTATTAAGCTTATCACGTTCAGCTTGAATGCCATAGGGTGGGCCACCACAGGTTTTTACAAAGGCGATAGGGAAGCGGACATCCTCAAGGCGTAACGCACGGATTGCTTTGAAACCAAATACATTACCAACCAGTGAGGTAAAAACATTGACCACTGAGCCTTCTTCGAACAGATCGATTGGGTAAGCAATAAATGCATAAAAGCAGGTGTCATCACCGGGCACGTCTTCGATATGATAAGCACGTCCTTTGTAGTAATCCAAATCGGTCAGCAGATCAGTCCAAACTGTTGTCCAGGTTCCTGTGGAGGATTCAGCTGCTACTGCCGCAGCAGCTTCTTCACGGTCAACACCGGGTTGGGGAGTGATCTTGAAACAAGCCAGAATGTCGGTATCCTGGACGGCGTAAGTGGGCTCCCAGTAGGTTTGCCGGTACTCTTTAACGCCGGCGTTATATGTTTTAACGGCCATTTTACAATCTCCTGTTATTGAAGATCCTGCTTATACTTTCTCAAGCAGGGTGAAACATGATTAAAAAAGGACTATTTGAGATTCAGTGAATACTATATATGGAATTAATCATAAGAACAAATTAATAATTCTGATAGTTATGATAAGATTTTATTTATATATCAAATCATATTTTATCCATCTTAACCCGATTTATGTTGCATATTACACTGCGTCAATTGAAAGTGTTTGAATCGGTTGCACGTCACCTTAGTTTTTCTCGAGCTGCTGAAGAGCTTTTTCTGACACAACCTGCTGTTTCGATCCAGATCAAGCAGCTTGAAGATACTGTGGCGCTCCCTTTGTTTGAACAAATGGGTAAGCGGATATATCTGACCGAAGCTGGGCAGGAGCTTTATCAGTATAGTCGTGCCATTGCACAACAATTGGCCGATATGGAGCTTGCTCTGGATGAGTTGAAAGGATTGGAGCGAGGCAAATTGAATATTTCAGTGGTCAGTACGGCCAATTATTTTGCCCCTCACTTACTGGCTAAATTTTGTCAGCGCTATCAGAATGTGACCATCAGCTTGCATGTTTCCAATCGAGAAATTGTGCTTAAACAATTGGCAGATAATTTGACTGATTTGGCAATCATGGGGCAGCCACCTGATGGATTAGATATTGTGTCTGAAACATTTATGGAAAATCCACTGGTTATCATTGCCCCACCCAATCATCCTTTATGTAATATGCGACACATTCCTGTAAAACGGCTTGAGCAGGAAATTTTCTTGGTGCGCGAACCAGGATCAGGAACACGTAGCGCTATGGAGCGATTTTTTGCTGAGCAGCAGATCAAAATCAATAGAGGAATGGAGGCGGATACCACTGAAGCCATCAAGCAGGCTGTTCAGGCGGGCATGGGGTTGGGTATCATGTCACTCCATACCATCGAATTGGAACTGGAAACAAACCGACTTAACATTTTGGATGTGCAGGGATTTCCGATCATGCGTCACTGGCATATCGTGCATCGGAAAAATAAGCGCTTTTCTAATGTTGCGAAAACATTCAAAGATTTTTTGCTAAAAGAAGCATCAGCCCTAATGCTCTAAGGAGTTGTTGCAGTTGAGTCAAATTTTGCAGGCATTGAGTATCACTTGTTTAAGGATAGCGAGTTTTCCGTGAAAGAAATGTTCAGCACCTGGAATGACGGTAACTGGAATGGTTTGCGGTGCAGCCCAGTCCAGAACAGACTGGAGGGGAACAATATCATCCAGACTGCCGTGCACGATGAGAACGCTATCTGTATGATTAGCTACCGATGGGGCTTTCATGCGAGCAACAGAAGGCGCAATGAGCACTAACTTTTCTGGGTTAAGCTGCTGAGCAACGTAGGCTTGTATGGCACCACCAAAGGAAAAGCCAGCGAGTAACAAGGGTAAATGATTGGGCCCAATATCGTATTGGTGGCGGACAAATTGAGTGACTGCCAGCACATCTTCAATTTCTCCAATGCCTTCTGCATAATTTCCTTCACTCCCACCTACTCCCCTAAAGTTAAATTTTACTGTGATATAACCAGATTCAAATAATGCTTTGGAGAGGATATAAATGACCTTATTATCCATGCTCCCTTGGTAAAGCGGATGTGGATGGGCAATGATAGCAATGCCACGTGGTGTGGAAAGCGGGGTTAAGAGAATCGTTTCTAGTTTGCCAGCCGGCCCCTTAACAAATAATTTGTGTTCGGTAGGTGTTTTCAAGTCTATTCATTTTATGAAAGAGAAGCAACGCTTAAATTCTCAGACGGTCGACGATGCATCCGTTGATCAAATGCTCATCAATAATCTCGTCGATGTCTTCCTGGTCGACATAGGTGTACCAGATTTCCTCTGGATAAATCACAATGACGGGGCCTTCGTTACAACGATCAAGGCAGCCTGCATTGTTAATACGTATTTTTCCCTTGCCACTGAGGTTAAGGGCTTTGATACGGTCTTTCGCATAGTCACGCATTGCCTGAGCGTTGTGGTCATTGCAGCAGGCTTCGCCGGCTTTGCGTTGATTGACGCAGAAAAAAACGTGTTTCTGATAATAAGTCATTGGGTTACCTCAATTTGGTTTCTGTCCATAACCGACTGAATAGTCATTTTTACTTGTGATTCAGATACTAAAGCATTTCGAGTCTGGCCTGGTGTGCGTGACCTGGAAATATTGTTTCATTACCAGCAACCTGCTGTTGAGTATAGGAGTTGCAGCCATCCCGGTAAGGGTTGGCTCGGATAAAGCTCTTTTGCCTGTCCCACTACTCCTCATTTACGTTGCTGGCTATTCATTCCTTGATTTTCCAGGTATACAGGATCAAAAGCAATTGACCATGTATATTATCAGTAGGCAGATTAGGCTGACCAAGCTTGCCCGATTAAAACCTGGCGGAGTAATTGTATAGGAATAGGGTGCCGAATATTTATTTTGTGGATCGAATAGCGTGCCTAATGTTTAATTGCAAAAAACAAGATATATTAAGATTAACTATTTGTTTTATATAAATATATCATTCAAAAAACTTGTGTGTTGAATTAATGCAATTAAACACTAGATACGTATAAACCAGACTAGCCATGAACTACAGTATTTTAAGTTGCTACGTTTAGCAGAATAACTGAGGATTTATCGATTTGCCCCACGTGACCGGTTGATCAATCTTCTCGCAAACACGACACGTTGTTTCTATCCTGCTGATAGCTCATGAGGGAAGGGATTAATAGAGTTAGAGAAGGGTACATCATTCAGCACATTTTTTTAATTTTTCCGTTCTAAAAATAAACTTGAGCGAACAGTAGAGCAGCCAGAAGTGCCGCTAGCAGGGCAAGCAAGCGGCTTTGCTTTTTTTCTTGGGCAACAAGTTCAGCGAGTCTGTCTTCCAGTACCTGAGCGCGTTCTTGGCTTAGGTGATAGTGAATCAAGCGTGGGAATTCTGGTAGTATCGTCGCCCAGTTGGGGGCTTCTTTTTGGATGTGACTTACCAAGCCACGCCAACTAATTTGCTCCGACATCCAATTTTCCAGGAATGGTTTGGCTGTTTTCCACAAATCGAGATCTGGGTCGAGATCACGCCCGAGTCCTTCAATATTCAGTAAAGTTTTTTGTAATAATACTAATTGAGGTTGAATTTCTACATTGAATTGCCGTGAGACTTGAAATAATTGTAATAAAACTCGCCCAAAGTAAATTTCTTTCAGTGGTCTATCAAAAATTGGCTCACAAACGGCGCGAATGCCAGCTTCAAAATCGTCAACGCGCGTGTTTCTCGGCGCCCATCCTGCCTCGACATGCGCTTGCGCTATACGCCTGTAGTCACGACGGAAGAAACCCAGGAAGTTTTGCGCTAGGTAGTTCTTATCCTCATCGCTGAGCGTTCCCATGATGCCAAAATCTATTGCAATGTAGCGTCCATCTGATCCGACAAAAATATTACCAGGATGCATGTCAGCGTGAAAATAGCCATCCCGGAATACTTGTGTAAAAAAAATTTCTACTCCAACACGAGCAAGTTGAGGAATGTCAATGCCTTGTTTACGAAGTTTGGCAACATGACTAATGGGTATGCCTTTCACGCGTTCCATAACCATGACTTCACGAAGACAATAATCCCAATAAACTTCCGGGACGAATAATAAGGGTGAATCTAGGAAATTGCGTCGTAACTGACTGCAATTGGAGGCCTCGCGAATCAAATCGAGTTCATCCTCCAAATGACGTGCAAATTCCGATACTACTTCGCGCAATTTTAAGCGTTTCCCGTCTGGCCAAATTGATTCGAGTAGCCATGCACCAGTTTCCATTAACGCTACATCGTGTGCAATGACAGGAGCGATATCGGGGCGTAGAATTTTTACTGCAACTTCTGTGCCATCATGCAAAATTGCAAAATGAACTTGAGCGACCGATGCACTAGCGACTGGTTGATTATCGAATTTAAAAAATACTTCATTAAGGGGTTTTTGATAAACTTTTTCCAACGTGGCAACAGCCACGTCTGATGGAAAAGGCGGAACTTGATCCTGGAGTTTTGCTAACTCATCAGCAAAATCCCGCGCCAGCAAATCACGGCGAGTTGAAAGCATCTGGCCAAATTTGATAAAAATGGGTCCCAATTTCTCCAGCGCCAGACGTAATCGCACAGCACGTGGCAACTTGAGCCGTGACCGAAATGGCACTAACATGGTTAGTGGCCGCAACAGTCGCAAACGAGGATGGCTTAGTAAAATATCATCCAAACCAAAACGGAATGCGATCAGAATAATTTTTAGTAGGCGGAAAATGCGCATTTATTCTTTAGACTGACAGGGAGCATGAGTGAGTGGAAAAGCAGAAACGGTGATTATTATTCACGTTATTCTAACTTGTTTCATTATTCCCTGTTTGTAAAGAAATGTTATTCTTTGCTTTGAAAGGTAACAGACTGATTAAACGGTAAATTCGTTTTTCTAGATGTATTACGTGATCTTGTAATGAGTTTACATCGGTGGTAAAGCTATCGATGAGGGTACGGCTGGATAAGACAGATTTTTCTTCCGTAAGATATTCGATCATCGCTTGAGATAGATTAAGCAAGCTTTCAGATTGCCAATTAATCAAATTTTTCCCGGTTGTAATCACGCGGTGTGCAAGTATATCTCCAAAAATCGAGCTTAAATCTTGCTCAATATCCCAATGCAGATTTTTAACAATGAATAATAATTCATTGCCAAATGTGATATCCCCCATAATCTTGATTTCATGAAAAGCATTCTCATCATGTGAGATTAGACGTGGCAACAGAGTTGGCGCAATAATGAGGCTGGTATCTGTAGTGGTACTAGTAGGGTGGATTATCGTTAATTTTCCATCGGTTTGTATAATTACATCCAAATCAATCAGTGGAAAAATGGAAAGATGTGCAGATTTACCTGCGTAAGATTGTAAACGTTTAGATACCCAGGATTCTCCATTTAATACATGATTAAATGCAGCAATTGTAATAGGTGGTAGCATAGATTGTTGAGTAATTAGAACTTGTTGGTCATGCCATGCAAGTGCTGATGGTCGTTTGCTAAGTGAGAAGATCACTCGCAATAGAATTTTTTGAGATTATCCACCATTGAATTAGTTTTAGCGAAAATAAGCTAGACTAAAACAGGTATTTGTAAATCTTGTATCAGGATTGATTTGATTTACTGCCATAATCATGTATTTCAATGGGATCATATGAATTTAACCAATCCTCTCCTAGTCTGTTGATGATAACCTCAGAAAGCGTCACTTTATCATGCTTTGCCAACTCAGATAGAATTTGCCATGCCCTATGAGTTAGACTGATGGTCTTGAGTTGCGGCCTGTATTTTTGGCTTTCAATCCGGTCTCTAGCAATGCAAATAGCATTCTTGAGTTGTGCCCACTGAATTTCATTTAACCATTTTTTACACCATTCATTAAGAGTCATTGAATCATACTTGGCATCCTGATACTCAAGCTCAGCGATAATCCGTTGTGTATCATCTGGGACTAACCAAAATGAATTGTTTGCTATCTGATTATCAATAAAGCTTACCGCAGCATTTTTATCTTGCTGTCTAATTACGTATTTCTGATCGGTCATTGTTGTTTTTGTCGCAAATATGTATCAAAACTCTGAGGAGTTTTTTAGGGATATTACAAGTCAACGTAACGATCTCGCAAGAGTTTTTTATTTAAGTTCATGATGAGAGGATAGTGTTCTTTCCAAGAAATGTGTAGAATCTGGGATCATTTTGTTTTGATTGTTTTCATTTAAAGTAAGATCGGTTAATTCAGTGGCTCTTTTCGTTCAAAAATATGGCGGGACATCGGTTGGTAGTACCGAGCGTATCAAAAATGTAGCACGGCGCATTGCAAAATTCCGCGCTCAGGGTCATGAGTTGGTGATAGTTGTCTCTGCCATGAGCGGAGAAACTAATCGTCTTATCGCATTAGCGAAGGAAATTCAAGCTAATCCTGATCCTCGCGAACTAGATGTAATTGTTTCTACCGGTGAGCAAGTTACTGTAGCATTATTAGCGATGGCATTGATGGAATTTGATATTAAGGCCAAGAGCTATACGGGTGCACAGGTTAGAATACTAACTGATAGTGCGCATACCAAAGCACGAATTCTAAAAATCGATGAGGATAGAATTCGCGCAGATCTTAAGGCTGGATATGTTGTAGTAGTTGCAGGTTTTCAAGGTATTGATGAGGCCAATAACATTACTACGCTAGGACGTGGTGGATCGGATACGACTGGCGTGGCGCTTGCGGCAGCGCTTAAGGCTGATGAATGTCAGATTTACACTGATGTGAATGGTATTTATACGACAGATCCTCGTATCGTGCCTGAAGCAAGGCGATTAAAAACGATTACCTTTGAAGAAATGCTCGAAATGGCTAGTCTCGGCTCCAAGGTATTGCAAATACGTTCAGTTGAATTTGCTGGTAAATATAGAGTCAAGCTCAGAGTGCTCTCCAGTTTTGAAGAAGAAGGAGAGGGTACGCTAATCACTTTTGAGGAAAATAATAATATGGAACAGGCTGTTATTTCAGGCATTGCATTTAGTCGTGATGAAGCAAAAATAACCATACTGGGTGTACCCGATCATCCGGGTATTGCTTACCAAATTCTTGGTCCTGTTGCTGATGCCAATATTGACGTAGATATGATTATTCAGAATGTAAGTCATGATGGGACTACCGATTTCTCCTTTACTGTAAATCGTAGTGAATTTACCAATACGATGAGCATATTGAGGGATAAAATCTTACCTCATATTGGTGCGCGTAATGTTATTGGCGGTGATAAAATTGCTAAAGTTTCATTAGTTGGTGTAGGAATGCGTTCGCATGCTGGTATTGCTAGTAAGATGTTCCGTGTGTTAGCTGAGGAGGGAATCAATATTCAGATGATTACAACTTCAGAAATTAAAATATCAGTGGTTGTGGATGAGAAATATATGGAGCTTGCTGTCAGGGTATTACATAAGATTTTTGATCTGGATCAAGAGCTATAAAGTTTATAATATACTATAAAAATTTGACCTGGAATTTTTAACCCGCTATCCTTGCGGCTTTCCAAGGAGAGATGGCCGAGTGGTCGAAGGCGCTCCCCTGCTAAGGGAGTATAGGCTCAAAAAGCTTATCGAGGGTTCGAATCCCTCTCTCTCCGCCATATTTTGATTTAATTAATGGGTTTTAGGTGTGTTCTTATCAGACACCTGCCTAAAAACCTGCCTATCGTTGAGCGCTGGAAAGCCAGTAACCTCCGATAAGATACGAACACAAAAGGCCACCCATGTGGGTGGCCTTTTGTGCATGTGGGAGACCGAATTGAATCAATGCTTCAAACAACGAAAGCTGAGCAAGCAAAAGTCCTTTATGCTATCTGCCATCGGCGATGCTGGAGCCACGCTCGCTGAGGTTGAGGAGCCCCCCACTTTGCTAGCGCGCGCCCAGTTTCGATAAAGGTCATACCCCCGCTACATCAAGTACATGGGATCGAAGTCTAAGATCATGGACTTCGTGCTAGCCGGGATAAACGAGGTTTATTAAGGCGGTTCGCTGTGTGATCTGTTTGGGGGCAGTGCCTCACTTGCTGGAGCTGTCGGCGATCAAGTTGCAGTTCATTCCAACGACATTCAATGCTACTCCGCGGTACTTGCGCGGGCGTACCTCACATCATGGCGAGCTGAATCATCGCCAACGTCCGCTGCAATCATCGAGCAGGCAAGGGTTATCGTCGAGAGGAACCAACAGTCGCTCGATTGCTTGCATGACTACGCAACTCCAACTCCAAATGGCAATTCAAGAATTAAACCGTGAAATTGCATCTATTGATGAGCTTTTGGGTACTACACACCTAAACAAAGAAAGCGTTAGTGGAGCACCAAAGCTTTGAGAGGAAATGGATCGATAAGGCAATTTTACATATTGCACAATTAGACAACTCTGATGCAACCTATCAACCACTGGCAGTGTTTGATGTTGATCTGGAAAAATATGGCCGTATGTGCTCAAGCTGGCGTCCACGTTATTTTGGAGATAAACATAATTTTCCCACCACTACTGAAAAGACCGATGTAGCTCGTCTGCAAAAAGCAGTGGAGGACAAGATGTATACCATATTAAAATCAGGCAATTCCTCTATTGCCAATCGAATTGGTGCCATAAATATTTTTCGAGATGAAGCTCATTTTTTTAATCGATATATTATTAAAAACGGTGGGGCTTCATTTAATACCTTAAATCGTGCGGGTCTCTACGATATCTATAGGAAAAAAGGACAATTAGCGAAAGAAAATGATAGAAAACTAGGAAACTCTACAAATTCAGCCAACGGAAACAATCGTCAAAGGGCAAACTCTGTCTCTTCAATTGGACCTACAGAAGCCGAAATGAAAGAAGCGCTTTTGTAGGCCATGGAGAACGAGAATGGAATACAATCAGGCAATAATTCTGTTTCTGTTGTTCATCCAGGTGCTGGCATGTCAATTAATATCACGCATTTAAGAAAAATTGACTGTCAGAGAGCATCAAATCGTCCAGGTTATTTTTGCAAATATGAATTGTCCGTTGATAACAAATTGATATCCAGAGAAGGAACGTCTGCAGGTGAAAAACACGCTGAGGTACTAACTACAATTTTAAAAAGTATTTCACCTGAAATGACAATTGAAACTAGACGATTTGTACGATCAGGCTCAGGTTGGCAAGTATTTCAGAACTGAGGCTAAATAATATTTATTAAAATACTGGTTATTATTAGTAATTAAATCAATGACTTCCTTAAAAAAGCTATTAAAGCATTTGTATCTTTTTGACTTCTTCCAAACTTAATACTATCAATAACCAGCTATGCATTTGTTGGTGTTCATGAACTTTAAAATTTAAAAGCTTACCTTTTCATTCGAATATTAAATCAGGAATAGATTTCTTAAAGAAAACAGGAGTTAGCATTATGCGTAGTCGTTATTTTATTTTATTGAGCATTTTGTTCATTTGCGGGACGCTTGCTCCTGGCTCGTTTAGTTTTGCACAAAACAATAATTTCTATTGGCAGCAGCAACAAATGCGGCAGCAACAGATAATGCAGCAGCAACGCCAACAAGAAATGATGCGTCAGCAGCAAGAGCAGATGCGACGTCAGCAGCAAGAACAAATGCGGCGTCAGCAAGAGATGCAACGCCAGCAGCAGCTGCGGCAACAGGAAGCTATGCGGCAACAACAGCAGCGTCAGCAACAAATGATGCGAGAACGGCAGCAGCAACAAATGGCAGAGCGTCAGAAGCAGATACAACAACAGAAGCAGCATCAGGTAGACCAGCAGCGTCAACGACAAACACAACAACAGCAGTTAAAGGCCCAAGAGCAACAAAGAGCTTTAGGTCAGCGAAATCAATCTGCCAAACAGCAGCTGCAACAGCAACAGACGATCCAGCAGCAGCGACAAATGAAAGACCGGCAGGATCGATTGAATCGACTCCAGCAAGAGCGTTTAAAGAAACAGCAATCCGACAAGCGTAAGAAAGATTCTCAAGAAGCACTTACCATGGCGGCACTGCTTTCAACCCAGCAAACAAAATCAATCTCGACCAAAACTCAATTAAAAACAACAGCACAGCTCCAGTCAGTAAGCCAATTTCAAGAAAAACGCTTACAGCAACAAAAACAACAATATGTGACCAAGCAAATGGAAGCGCAACGCAAGGCTGCTCAGGTTCGGCTTCAAAAAATTCGCCTTGCGCAAGAACGTAGTCAAACTAAAAAACAACTTGAAAAAAAACTAGCACAAAAACAAACCCAAACCCAGAATCAAAAATTAGCGGAAGCAAATTTTAATGTCTGTGAAGGCAAAGGTTGCGGGAAAAATAAATGTTCATTTCATGGGGATACATTAGTTCTTACAAAGGCTGGATATAAGCCTATAAAGTCCCTTAGCGTGCAGGATGATTATGTCTGGGCGAGGGATGAACATTCTGGAGATATGAACTGGAAATCCATTACTGCCCACTATTCCAATTCGTATGAGGAAACTGTCTCAATTGGTATTCTAAATTTAGCCAACGGTCAGATACAAACAATCGTATCTAATCGGATTCATCCATTCTTTGTCAGTGATTCAAAAACACTTCCGGAGGACGTGGACTCTAATGACTCAAAACCTGGCATTCATAAAACTGGTCAGTGGATACAGGCGCAAAACCTCCAAAGAGGGGACTTGTTACTTACAGATTCCGGTTCTACAGCCGAAGTGATCACTCTCGAGATCAAAGACGAGCCTCTTAAAGCATACAACCTTACTGTCGATGAATATCATACCTATTTTGTTAAGGGTGGTGTGATTAGCGATAATATATCAGCAGTCTGGGTTCATAATGATTGCGGTTCAGAAGATAAAACTACAAAGAAAAAAGTCACAAATGGAGTAAAGCTATCGTATAACTCTGCACAGAGAACCTGGACATCACCAGCTGGTTTAGTGTATGGTCAAGGCTCAAAACATGGAAATAGGATTAAACATGTTTTAAGTCATACAGTTCCCAATCCGAATAAACCAATCCATACAGTTTTTAATGTTAAGAGAAATGAAGTGCTTGGATTAATAGACGAAGCGTGGATTAAACGTGGCAACCCCCTACAAGAAGATCGAGGCACTTTTGTTGTTCCAATGAATAAAATTGTTGGTACAAATGGTGAAAAAAATATCAGAATAATTGTTAGACCTGATACCAATGAAATTATAACTGCATTCCCTGAATAGGAAAGTTTTTATGTGGTGTCCCCGTTGTAAGCAAGGTGAGATAATTATGGCTAAAATTAATAAAACCCAAAATATGATTTTGGTATGTGAAGAGTGCGAGGCTGCTTGGTTTTACGAAAAAGATATTGGAGTGAAAGACTTTGTAGATTTTGGAAATTATATGAAGTCGCTGGGGTTGAAACCAATTTGGGATGAAATCACTATCCTAAATAGATTGGAAGAATAGAGATAACATCATGCAGATCAAATTCAATCAATGTTTACGGAATAATTTAAGAGAATTAATTGGATAATTCCTTCCATTTCCCCTCACCAATCTTACGAAACGTTCCAAATGTATATTCTGTAGTATTGCAATCCGCCTGAAACGCGGCAGATATCAATCGAAACATGGGGTCATTACCGCCACCCAACATGTCGCATTTTAGAATTTTTTTGTACTCACATGAAAAATCTGTAGAAGAGATCTGGAAGCACTCTTTAATTTTGACATCCACCACCCGTGCAGAGACACTAATTCCCATAATTGATCTATTGAAGCCCGATTGGGACAATGCACTTACAATATTTTTACTGGTCGGGGAAGGTAAGTCTTTAAAGAAACTGATTCCTTGCGGATTGAGTTCTTTAATCATTGCGTCTGCGCGGCTATAGCCGCCCTTGCTGGATGCCTTGAACATTTCTAATGCCTCTATAAATGCATTCGGGTCATCTGATGTTCCAAGCAGAATTTCTGCCTGATAATACAAAGCAGGCGTATATTTAGCATCTGCAGCCAGCTTGATGTATTCCCCTGCAGATTTATGATCTCCTGCATACCAGAGTACGCGTCCTAATTGAAAGTGTTGGCGTGTATCCTTTGAATCATGTTCTACGGCAGCGATACAGGCATCTATTGCACGATCCAGAATGGCGGAATCAATAGCGTCCTTTTCATAATCTACGCCGGTGGCGAGTTTTTTGGGATCATTAGGATCTGCTGCCAACCGGTCGCATTCACGCACCCCATTTGCATCCGGTTTTCCATCGGGTGGAGGGAGTACAAGTTTGGCAATGTATCCCTCCCAGTCTTTTTCTGAGATGGGGATTTCCTTATCATGAAGTTGCATCTGGGCACGCAACATTTTTCCTTTGGAAGCATTATCCGGTTTGAGCAGAAAACGACTTTGCGTGCCATCCACTTCATCTATGGCCAAAATATACGCACCTTGCTTGTCTGTCTGACTAAATTCAGTAATGATATGTTGATTCTCAAACAGATCACAAGCCAGCATGCTCAAATTTGTTTGAGCATTCCCTATCGCAATTTGCTTTTTGTAATCCTGCTGATTGACGCCTGCTTCCTTTAAGATATTTTCACAAATTTGACTTTTATTGACGTCTAATACATTTTCGACGGCGTCTTTATAGGCAGAAAAAGCATTGAACTCATTACTCAGTGCACTGAACTCCAAAGCCTGTTCTTGCAAAGCAGCTACCGTTTCTTTTGTAAGCTCTAAAGCGCTTAGTTGATTTTTGAAGTTTTGTAGATCTGATTTTAAAGTTTTATCAATATGATCAATTGTTGTTGATATCAAGACTCGCCCTTGCTCTGTGTACCCCGCATTTTCGAATTCTTCAGCAAGTGCAAAGCCTGTTTCAAGAATCGTATCAACGTTTTCATAGCTGGTTCCAGTTTCTTGAATCACGCCTATAGCAAGCAACTGGAGTGCATCAATGCGTTGGGCGATCAAAGGAATCAATTCACCTGAAAGCTGCTGGATCAGGGTTTTTGTCTTAGGAAATGCCTTGATTTCGGCTAAATCAGGGAATCCTGCAAGGTATTCCGATACCCAGGCAATTTCGTATAAGGGGGCATCCGCGAGATCATCCTTAATAAAACTGGCTTCTTCATTTATCCACGATGCAAGATACCCATCAACAAACGAACCGAATTCACTTGATTTTGAAGATTTAGTCAGCGCAGCTGCATCGGCGATGACTTGCTTGACAGTTTTTTCATCATCTTCAATCAACTTGGCTACACTTGCAGTCCAATAGTCGTTTTTCAGTGAGCTGGAAACTTCGACATATACTTTGTTATAGGCTGGATATTGCTCAGGTGCATATTTCTCTATTGTTCTCAGTATATTTTTGTAGTGTGCTAATACTTTCTCAAAATTACCAAAATCTCTTCCCGGATTTTTAAGGTATGAACGAAATTTTTCGGTATCCCCATCAATGACAGCAATGAGGCGATTCACCTCTTTTTTGTAAGCTTTGAATTGATAAGTTTCGCTCATACCACTTACCTTTCGATAAGGTTCTAATTGCTCATAAACCGTGTCTAAATAGAAGAAATCGGGTTCATTAAGACTGAAAAAGAGAGCGAGCCTTTCTAGTGGTGCAGGTTCGGTTTGTAATGCCCAATTACTTTCTTTTTCAGCATCAGCTTTGAATACAACAGTTCCATCTGTGTAACCAATGAACTGGATCTTTGAAATTTTTGGGCATTCAAAGCTTAATATCGCACGAGCAGTATCGGACAGCCGTTGAATCGTCGCTGCATCTTGATCAAAGTAAGCGGCAGAAGATGTCGTAATTTTTATAGTACCCTCAGAGCCGCATCTGTGAGTGCTGTTAATTGTCAGGCGAACTTGGTCACCATCAGCCGCCAGTTCTCGATCTGCAGCAAATGAAATATTCCCAAATGAGAATATGGCAATAAATAAAATAGTAAAGCTCTTACAAATAAATTGATGCATGCTTTTAGCTTGTCAGCATGATTATGAAATCACTATCACTTAAACTTTTCTTTCCCAACCTGTTGGTCCTTGACATGCATCGATTGTTTCTTTTTGAGTGGTGCTATCTGGAAGAGACACAGATTGTTCTACTTTCCGACATACTCGATTAGTTACGATTTGTTCTTCTGTTACATCATTCTCGGCAATTTTTATACCAGAGGAACTAGGAGTCTGAGTTGGAGCTGGCTTTAATAGTGAAGCGCTGATGAATCCGCTCCCCACTCCATCGTGACTAATAAGATACCAGTCAGCATTCTTAACCTTGCCAACAACATTTACAACTTCACTTTCAGCTAGGCTACCGACAATTTCATAATCAGTTCCGGGGCCACCGCGAAGATTTGACTTTTTAGTTGAACTGAATGACTGGCCCATAATATCAAGAGGAGGAACTTGGGTTATCTTCTTTTTCAAAACCTTGACTTTAACTGGTTCAGTCTTGGTTTCTGTCGCAATAACGCGCGCTTCACCACGGGTGTTATTTTCAGGATTTGACCATGTTTGAGTTTCTCCGGTTGTAATAGCTTGTTCAGTTACCTGCACCATTCTTTGCCGATCTCGCTCATCGAGATATCGACCAATTTGATTACCGATCAAAGCACCTGCACCGCTACCAACAATAGTCCAGGCCGCTTTATTGTTGCCTCCAAGCTGATTTCCGATTACACCCCCTATGATAGCTCCGACACCTGTAGAAAGTTGCTCATTTGATATTGGTCCCATCGATTCACAACTTGATAATGTCATCGTCGTGGAAGCTATTGCAAATAGTTTGATAAATTGAATTCGCATGATGATGTTCTAAATAAAATAAATTTATTGTTCTTTCTCGTGGATTAAGAGAGGCCAAGATGTTACTTAATTATCGTAGCAATAGCCAAGAAATATTAGCCATTAAATATAGTTTTTACATAAATTCTCGACAAGAGCTTTTTAACTCATTTAAAAATAATGATGCATATATCGAGTTTAATGACTAATAACTGAGTCTCAAAGGTTATTTCCATCAAACTTAAATGAAAATAATTCAGATAATCCTTGTTGCTTCTACAGTCCGTTATTCGCACCAAACAAAATGACTACTCTTTAGTTTTTTTCTCCTCTCCACTGATAAGCCACCAATTTACCCGCTTTGGCAATACTGTAATCAAGACAAGCATAGTTGTCTGATAATGGTGCTGGATTTTTGTCATTGAGCCAATAATGCCCAAAAAAGATTAGTTTATTTATGTGCAGATAATGATGTTCATTGGCTGTGGGCATGGTAGCAAGTTTGTGGTCATCCTGAAGCTCTTCACCAAGATGCATTTGCTCTTTCGTTTCAAAGTGATTTGGTGTCCACCATTTGATCCTGGCAGTATTGCGAATATGACCATCCTTGTTTTTGAATGTAGCGCCTTCAGGCAGTGCGACTTCAGGCCCTTTTAGCAATATTTCAATCGCGTGATAGATAGTGTGTTGATTCTCGATCGCTGCAGATGGCGTAAGCTTCATCTTTCAAGCACTGTTTTTCATCTAGTAATGAAGAGATTACTTAAAGCTACTTCATTCCACGATGCATGAACCACTCGAATATCACCAGTATCAATAAAAACAGGTAGAGTTTTAAACCAATTAATGGTCTGCATGCGTTCTTCTACGTCAGAATAGGCTGCTAGAAATGCTGCATGCTGTTTTTGTTTTTAGTATCATGCACTCGCAATGGCTTACCATCTTGTCCCATAGTGGCATAACAGACTACATTGTATTCATGGTTGCCCATTACGCTGGGCGCATGGCCCTGTTCGATCATCGGTTTTACCAATTGGATAACTTCTCCTTGTTGAAGGCCACGATCAATAAAATCCCCTAAAAAAATGACTTTCTGTTGGTCATGCTGATAGACGCCTTCATGAAGCGTATAACCCATTTTTTGGAGTAACCGTTCCAATGCATCCGCATGCCCATGGATATCTCCGATGATGTCAAAATATTGTATCAATTTAATATTTGATAGGATCTTTAATTATATTAAATATCAATCTCTTGGAGATAGAACAGTATATTTATCTATCTAGAAAATATTGGTTGAATTTTTAATCAAAGAGCGATTCCCAATGATTGATTGTTGCAACTCACCGATCTTCTGAAGATTATCCCAGCCGGAATTCTAAATCTAAATATTTTGCATGGTTCGTGATCAAGGCGATCAGCTGCCTACTGTATTTATTCTTCGATATCATTGGTCAATTTCATATTCGTGGTGAGATCGATCTTGTAATAGCAAGTCTTTGCTGTTCTCGTTTAATCTCCGCTCCAAGGAATTGTAAGGGGCGATGTAGATATTTGAGGCTTTTGCAGTATTTCCATTCTCAGCCACAGTGATTGTAGTATCAGTCAAGTAGGAAAATTGCGGTGAGTGCGCTCATTGTTAATGTCATTGTTTCCTTCGCCTACCAATGCTGCAAATCAACCGCTTGATTAGTCCGCACGTAATTCGTTGATTTATATCATCTAGAAAATACAAACTTGTGGACTGTGCGTTTGCATGACGGGTAGGGGGAGTAATGAGGTAAAGAGAGAAAAAATAAGCGAATTTGTGGGATTTCTTGAAACGTTCTCAGGTTTAGACATTCAGCAACAAAAAAGCTGCCATTAAGGCAGAAACGAAGTAGCGATACGAGGCATAAGATATTCACAAAATGAGCAAGAATCACTTGACAGAAGGAGAGATTTGCGCGGTCACGCCCCCTGCGTACGCGGGTTTTTAGCGTCAGCAGGGCAGTGACCAATGAGGGGGTTTTTACTCCTCATTTGGTGCCCTATGTCCTACGCTCAAACTGTCCGTCTTTGCCTGTCAAATTGGATTACCCATCTGCTTACCGCCGTATCCTTGCATTCTCGTGCTACTTTCGTCGAACTACTGTGCGGTTGTCTGATTTCTCCCGAAGGTTGGGTGGCATGTGCGATCAGTGCCATTGTCCGAAGCCGTCACTGGACAACCTATTACAAATTCCTGGAACGCGGCAGCGTTCGGACGCTACGGCTGGCGTGCACCTTGTTCGATGTAGTCAACAGTGCATTGCCGGCGGAGATGCTCAATCTAGTCGTCGACGATACACTGGTTCCACGCCAATCTAAGAAGGTGCCGGGCAGCACTATTCGGCACGATTACACCAAGAAGAACAACCGGCCGCAATTTCTGCTGGCGCAATGCTGGGTCACGTTGGGCTCCAGTGTGCTGGGCAGTGCGGGCAGGGGAGGTATGTACTGCCGATGGTGTCCCGTTCAATTCCCGCTACTGGCAATTGCAACAAACTGACTTATTCTGCTTTGCTGCGTAAAAGATTTTTAAACAGGTTCTTA